>NZ_JANFNV010000025.1:0-59897 GCF_024436075.1 Aeromonas sp. JL9
TGACGTGAGCGCGTTAAGGATCAGGGTGTTCACGTTGGCCGGAATGGCTGTTCAACTTCGCCGGAATACGCATCAGGCTGTTGCTGGCACAATCCTGAATGATATAGCGCACTCACCACCCGATCAGGTGAATGCAGCGGCAATAACCAATCCTGCACCTTCGCCAGCACAGCTGTAAACTCCCCTCCCGCCGCAATAGCCATACGGCTCAGTTCTAACGCCACCTCTGACGTCGCCCCGGTTTTATCTTTAGGCCATATATGCTGCCAAAAGGGCAGCCCATAACGCTGCCAATAGATCTCTCGCTGCTCCCCTGCGCTATCAATGGCTAGGTAAAGCTTCTGTGCCACTAGGTGTAATTCTTCAGGTGGCAGCTGCGCGATCGCCGCTCGCATCTCTGCCTCTTGGTACTCTTCCGGTCTATCTAATGCGACATCGGTTAGGCAAGCCGCATATTGCAGGCGGCAAGCGCCAAGTTTGTAATAGTGAGTGGCACCCGCCAGAAACGGCGCTTTAATAGCAATCAGTAACGAAGGATGCAAACGTGGGGAGTGCAGAAAACCTTGCCACAATGCGCCCGCTTCTGGGGATCGTTCCCAATCAAACAGCGGCAATAGCCAGTGCTCAGTCCAAGAACGATCGATATGAAACAAGGTGGCCAAATAAGCGCCGAGTATCACTCGGCCATGGCGAAATGGCCCAGAGGTGGACTCGCATATCTCGGTGAACAGGGACCGAATATCACTGGGCAGCAGCCCATCATCTGCTGGCTGTCGCCTCAGCCACACGTGGTACACGCACTCTGTGATGCGTCCAATCGGTTCATCGATCGCCTCGCTCAGCGCATCATCATGCTCCCCAACATCTGGGCTAAACTCCTTCACCTGGCTCGACTGCGGACCAAGGCGAATGATCCGCGCGCAAAGGGTTAGCAAAATCGCTTCGTGAGGACGACTCTTCTTGGTTGCTTTCACAACGAAAAATATCCAGTGACTCAGAGCCTCAATGATCTCTTTCACGACATCATCGGGCATCTGTCTAATCAGTCGGGCCACATATCGCCAAGAGCGGGTAGCCATTGCACGTTCATGCCAACTCGCCAATGCTTGCGACCAACGCTCCGTTGGCCATTGCCCCTCTCTGGCAAGTGCCAATAACGCGCAAAAACTCAACGAGAACCGCTGGCGGCAGAGTTCGCGCCAATTATCACCATGGCTCTGATACGCATCATGTTTAGACGTGGGCTGTTGCAGCCATGACATCAGTTGACGACGTCGATTGGGCGCTTGTTCGCTATGTCTGCCATACAACCTGTCAGAAACTGGAACGTTATTTAGCCAGTGAGGGAACTCTTCATATTGATTATCCGCACATCGCCATGTGGGATGTTGCGCAGCTAACTCATTCAAGCGAGCTTGCGCCGCCAGACCCAAAACAAGTCCTGCGTGGTGTAACTTGGCTAAACGCAACCACCTTGCCTCTGACTCATTATCTGGCCCATTTGGCTGTGTGGATAGATCTGCGGGACCAGCCAATATCGCCGACTCCAACCTTGCTTGCGCGTCGGCATAATCTGCCAGCCTCACCCCCTGTTTTGCCAGCAGCCGACATACTTCACGCCTTAGCTCCTCTGACCATAACCAGCGCCCATTATCTGCCAACAACCACCCGACCCAAACTGTGGGCACAATCGTGCCCTCGTGGCTGGCGGCAAATAACGCAAGGCGTTTGAACACAGGATAAGGCATCGCAAACCACGCTTGCGCAATACCAGCTGCCCGCAAAGGATCTGCGGTTAGAACACCTAACCATGCGTCCCGTAGTAGTTCGATGAGGGTCGCCCACTCGTACAGCCCGTGATTTTGCGGATGCGCAGCAATGGAGGGCAGCGCAAACTCGGAACGAGCATAGTATTCATCAGCCTCCCCGATTTCATGCAACAAATCCAAGGCATCCTGCAACAACCCTTGAAACTCATCGAGCAGCTGCGGCAGCGCCGCTACCCAGCGCTCATTGGCAACATGGTGTAAGAGCGAACTAACCTGCTCGGTCGCCAGCGCCAACTCGCTATTAAGGAATCGCTTTAAGCGCTTTGGCATGTCAGCATGCTCACGCTGATCCATAAAGGTTGGGGGTTGCCTCACCATCAGCGTGGGCGCCAACAGTTGGCGCAGCCTCAAACGCTGGGTGGCCGTCGGTGGCTCAAAAGTCAATTGATCAATCCAGTGGGTCAAGGTGCGTTCTACCACTGGTGATACTGAAGAGGATGTTAACCGCCCCGCGAGCAACAACTGCCACAAAGTACGCATCATGGGCCGTGGGATAGCCTTGGGGGAATCTTTGCGAATGAGCGCTAACGCCGACTCGCTCCCCTCTCGATCCAACCTAGCCAAGTAATCTAACTGCCACTCAATCTGCTGCTGCCACGTGCCATGGAGCGGCCCCCCTTGCTCGATAATCCACAGCAATAAGTCGGGATCATCGAGATAGCGAACTAGCCAGCTTGCCAACTGGAACATCAGCTTATCCCACTGTCCTTGATCGTGATGGCTGCATGCTAACTGCATCTTGGCAGCAAGCTGATAGGGCGCTGGGCGGCTAAGCAGGCTAAAGGGCGCGATATGATTTGTCATTTGATGGGGCGTGGCCTGCCCCCCGAAGCGGGAAAGATCTGCATGGCCAAAACAGGGCTCAGCCAAAGCGGGTAGCCATGCCAATGAAGGTGCTGGCGTAAACTCAGCAAAGCGTTTGGCCGGTAATCCCGAGGGGTCAGATAACGCCCAGCGCATTCGCCCGGCAAAGTCGTTCTGTGGCGAGCTGTCGTTGGGCTGCTGATCGGCATAACGAGCAACGATCTGTTCCTTGCCCATAACCCCATCGCTATATATTGATGCCCATTCATGCAAAGTCTGATGCAAATTGTGATGATCTTTTGCATCGTTATACATAATGGGAACGACGTGTTTTTCTTGCCATTTTTGCTTCGTGCTCTCCAATTCACCGTCTTTATAAGATGCAAAAGCAAAAACCTGCTGCTTACCATCCAATGCATGGGCCGCCGTCATATATCTCAGTACAGGGTCGTCAATGCTGTAACCCACAAAACAGAGTGTGTAATCTCTGAATAGGCCAGCGACAAACCGAGCTGCCCAACCTTCAGTAAGATATGCCTGTCCAAAATCGCCATCAGACAAGATCAGCTGATCAAGGTCTTCTTCTGAGGCTGAATCTGGCATACGTCCGTGCAAATGCACCACTCCATTCCAACGGGATCGGGAGGGTGGGGCCTGATGAATGGTTATCGGGGATTTCCCCGCCTTTTCAAACAAGGTATCGAAGTTAGTGGTAACGAGTTTCAGGTTATCTTTTTTATCCTTGCCAAGAGTCAGCAAAGCAAGATGAGTAGTGAGAGCTCGTGGCTTTGATAAATCAGCAGTCAGGCAGGATGGTAAACCACGACGTACCGCAGCTCTCCCGCCTTGAATGCGCTTCTCAAAATGTCCGATTGCGCGATCAAGCCCGCCCTGTGTGACCATTTCTTGCTCAGACTTATCTAATGGCTCACCTGCATACTTTGACATCCTAATAACGAGCTCTCTGAATCCAGGCAAATCCGCTGGATAGGAAATGCCCGCCCCACAAAAAAACAACACACGTCCCTCTTCATGGGCATGCAGCAGCTCGTTAGGGATATCTGGGCCATTGGGGATAAATTGCATTTTCCTGTTTCCTATCCAGTAGATACGGTGGCTTGACTGGAATATGGTACCGCAATACCCCCCTCGATCGGCGAACCCATTTCTAGCTTTCGTCCAATAAAAAATCCCCACCCGAGGGTGAGGATTGATTTATAGGTGCAACCGTCTGGTGGCTTATTGTGCCAGCAGGTGACCTACCAGCTCATAACGCCACCCTTGCAGCAGCATCGGCTTGTCGCTGCGGGCCCGCTCTTCGTCGTTCATCCGCCAGCTCCAAGTGAAGTACTGGTGAATGATCTTCTTGCTGGCAATCAGCTCGGGCGGAATATTGCTCGCCTTGGCCTTCTCTTCCACCATGGCTTTGATGCGTTTGAGCTCGGCCTTGTACTGGGGGAAGTCCACCAGCCGGCGAATGGGCTCGGGCCAGCTGTCAGGATCGCTCTGCTGCGCCTTGGCGACGATATCGAGCATCCGCTTGCCGTGGATCTTGATTTCGATGGGCGAGAGGCCGAGCTCGTTGAGATCCCGCAGGGAGGCAGGACGACGCTCCGCCACCTTGAACAGGTGCAGCTCTTTCACCACAAAATTGAGGGCCAGATCCCGGCGCACCGCCTCTTGCTGGCGCCAGGCGGCCAGCTCGCGCAGAATGGCGAGCTCGCGGCGACCCAGTTGCCAGGCGTTGACGATGTCAAGATAAGCCTGACGGGGATCGCTACCCTGGGTCTTGCGGGCAGAGTGGTTCTGGCACTCCTGCTCGAACCAGGCAAACTTGCCGCTTTCCCGCAGTTTGGCCATCACTTTCTCGTAGAGCGGCATCAGGTAGAAGACATCCGCCGCCGCGTATTCGAGCTGACGCGGTGTAAGCGGGCGGGCCAGCCAATCGGTGCGCGCTTGGTCTTTTTCCAGCTCGACCCCAAGGAATTCGTTCACCAGCGCACCAAAGCCGACCGAGACGCCGTAACCGAGAAAGGCGGTAGCAAGCTGGGTGTCGTGCATCTGGTTGGGCAGGTGGCCCGCCTGATGCTGGATAAGCTCCAGATCTTCGCCAGAGGCGTGCAGGATGGCGATCTGCCCTTCCCTGCCCAGTCGTTGCCAGAGGGCGGAGAGATCCAGCGTCAGCGGATCCAGCAGCGCCAGATGCTCGCCGTCATAGATCTGGAACAGGCCAAGCTGGGGGTAGTAGGTACGGGTGCGAACGAATTCAGTATCGATAGCCAGGGGAACGTCGGCCAGAGAAGCGAGATACTGCTCAAGTTCGTCTTGCTGAGTGATAAGTTGATAGTGCATCTGTGCCTGCGCGGTTGATCAGGGCCAAAAAGAAAAAACCGTGGGATGACCCACGGTTTTGCATAACGACGGCGCTGGTTTGCAGAAGATTCTGCAGCCGCAGTCCGGTTATTGCTTGGCAATCTCCTCGTCGCGCAGTACGCGGCGCAGGATCTTGCCCACATTGGTCTTGGGAAGTTCGTCACGAAATTCTACCAGTTTCGGCACCTTATAGGCAGTCAGATGTTTGCGGCAGTGGGCAATAATCTCGTCCTCCTGCAATTTTGCATCTTTCTTGACCACAAAGATCTTCACCAGCTCGCCGGAGACCTTGTGCGGCACACCGACGGCGGCCACTTCCAGCACTTTCGGGTGCAGGGCAACGACATCTTCGATCTCGTTCGGATAGACGTTGAAACCGGAGACCAGGATCATGTCCTTCTTGCGGTCAACGATCTTGAAGAAGCCCTGTTCGTCGCACACCGCGATATCACCGGTACAGAGCCAGCCATCCTGCATCACTTCGGCGGTCGCCTCGGGGCGCTGCCAGTAGCCCACCATCACCTGCGGGCCGCGAACCTGCATTTCGCCGGGGGTGCCGAGAGCGTGGATCACCTGACCGTTGTCATCCACCAGACGGATCTCGGTAGAGCAGACCGGCAGACCGATGGAGCCGTTGTAATCGGTCAGATCGTAGGGGCAGACACTCACCAGTGGCGAACACTCGGTCAGGCCATAGCCTTCCAGCAGCGGGGTATCGGTCAGTGTCTTCCACTTCTCCGCAACCGCGCGCTGCACTGCCATGCCGCCGCCGATGGTGAGCTTGAGCTTGTCAAAGGCGATCCCCTGAAACTCTTCATTGTTGACCAGCGCATTGAACAGGGTGTTGACCCCGGTAATACAGGTGAAGGGATACTTCTTGATCTCTTTGACAAAACCCGGGATATCGCGCGGGTTGCTGATCAGCAGGTTGTAACCACCGATACGCATAAAGAGCAGGCAGTTCACGGTCAGGGCAAAGACGTGGTAGAGCGGCAGCGCGGTGACCACGAACTCCTTGCCACGCTCCAGCATGGGGCCGTAGACGCCGAGGCACTGCTCGACGTTGGCTATCATGTTGCGATGGGTCAGCATGGCCCCTTTGGAGAGGCCGGTGGTGCCACCGGTGTACTGCAGGAAGGCGAGATCGTCGTTGGTGATCTCCGGCTTGATGTACTGCAGGAAACGCCCCTTGGAGAGGGCCTGACGCATGGTGGTGGCGTGGGGCAGATTGTATTTCGGCACCAGCTTCTTGACGTATTTCACCACGAAGTTGACCAGGGTGCCCTTGGCCAGCCCCAGGTTATCCCCCATCCGGGTCAGAATAACGTGCTTGATCGGGGTGTCGTAGACCACTTTTTCCAGGGTATGGGCGAAGTTGGAGACGATGACGATGGCTTTGGCACCGGAATCTTTGAGCTGATGCTCCAGCTCGCGCGGGGTATAGAGCGGGTTGACGTTGACCACGATCATGCCGGCGCGCAGAATGCCGAACACGGCGATGGGGTATTGCAGCAGGTTAGGCATCATCACCGCAACCCGATCCCCTTTCTCCAGCTTCAGCTCGTTTTGCAGGTAGGCAGCAAAGGCGCGGGACTGCTCTTCCAGACGGCGGTAGGTGATGGTTTGGCCCATGTTGACGAAGGCGGGCTGATCGGCAAACTGGGTCACCGAGGATTCGAACATCTCGACCAGGGAGCTGTATTGGTCTGGATTGATCTCGGCGGGGACCCCTTCCGGATAACGTTTCAGCCAGACTTTTTCCACAAACTTCTCCTGCATAACTAGCACCTGTGCGCTCACTGTGTTGCCTCCGTCCCGGTTCACATCCATTTTAATCGGTTGTTTTAAGCTGATGCTCTAATGCCGCTCATATTTACACAGCGCAACATCAATTAACAGCAAATTAACAACAGAAAAATGTGAGGGAGAAAACAAACCTGGAATTATTGAAAGCTGGCGATTCTACCGAACTTGACAAAACTTTACGATACAAACGGCCGTATCAACCGAATTTTCCATATGAAAATGATGGTTTCCACCCAATATGACCCGTTCGATCTGCTGGAAGGCATCCTGACGGGACTGCCATTGGGCTTCAAGCGCAACAAATCCCTGCTCCCCCTGAATCAACAGCACCGGACAACGGATAGCCGCCATCAATGCCCGAGCTTGTCCTTCGCTCATTCTCAGGGGTGAAAGATCCCGCAAACGGGGGTCGCTGCGCCAGTACCAGCGCCCTGCCCGCTCTTCAAGCTGCCGTTCACAGATAAGGCGCGCCGCCTGCGGCGTGATATCCGCCACTTTGCAACGGGCGGCGACAGCTTCATCGATGGAAGCAAAGCCGTTAGCACTGCGCTCCCGGGTGCGACTGCGGTTTAAAATCGCACGTCGCAGCTGGGCAGGTACCTCCTCATCGGGCTGACTGAGCGGGCCCAGCCCCTCCAGCATGATCAACCGCTCCACCTGTTCGGGAAACACCCCGGCATAGGCCGAGGCGATCAACGCCCCGAGGGAGTGACCGAGCAGAGTGAAGCGTGACCAGCCCACCGCCTGCACGATCTGGTAGAGATCGTCCAGCCAGTCGACAAAAACATAAGGGGTGGTCTTGTGATCGGAGTGACCGTGCCCCGGCAGATCGACACAGATGAGGTGAAAATCTCCCAGATGCGGCGCCAGCGGCAAGAAGCTGGCACCGTTGTCGAGCCAGCCGTGCAGGGCAATCAGCAGGGGTTTGCCCTGCTGAGCCTGATCCGCGAGTTGATTCTCAAGCAGGGCCACCTGCCGACCATCTGCCAAGGTGAGCAGACGTTCGTGCAGAGTGCTTTTGATGCTCTTGATCATGGCAAGCCTTAGCGACGCAGCGGCCGTCTCGGCCAGAAGGGATCATAGAAGGGGTCATAGAAGTAGGGGTCCATATAGCGTACCTCCACCTCTTTGACTGGCGGCCACAGCTTGCTGCCCGTCACATTGAGCACAGAGAAGCGGTACTTGTGCTCGCCAATCTGGCTATCAACCGGTTTGCCTATGGTGCCAAGCACAGTCAGGCTGCGCCCCTTGGCATAGAGGGTCGGGTCGACAAAGCCCTTCATGATGGCCAGAAAACGGCCCGGGCTCTGCTCGGTCTGCTCCGGCACGCCGTTGGACTTGAGCGGCAAATAGACCACTTCAATGACGCTCTGATCCGCCTTGTTGTGCACCGCCGAGATAACGCCGCTCCAGCGGGCCGGTTTGCCCTCCATCCCGCCAAGGGCGGGCTGATAGGCCACCAGCTGGTTTTCTGGCTCATAGGCCAGCTCTTTAGGAACCGAGCTGCAGGCCCCGAGCAGCAGGGCCAGCGCCCCGACCGCCATAGTGCGTTTCATCATGTCGCTTCTGCTATTACGCATCATGTCACTCTCCTGTTGCCGGCGTGGCCCGTAGGGGCCACCCGCTTATATTGCAGCTGATGAGCGGCAAGAGCGACATGACGTCAGTGCTCCTGCCCTTATTCGCGACCCGGCAGTTTTTTCCAGGTCACCTTGTCACGCAAATAGACCGGCGTTGCTTGTTCAACCGGTACCGCCTCCCCCGCCAGCCAGGCGGCGCGGGCCAGCGGCAGCATGTCCTCTGCCGCCGGGAAGCGCACCTGACTCTCCGCCAGCTCATCGGCCAGACCACTCAGGGTCTCGCCATAGGTTTCAAAACCGGTGCCGACGCAGGTCACAGGGCCCGCCAGCTTGCCACGGACGTCAACCAGTGCCGCGGGCTCGCTCACCACCTCGTCCCCCACCAGCTGCATGCGGCCATCAATCAGCTCATAGCGGCCGAAATAGACCTCGTTCATCCGCGCATCGATGGCGGTCAGCACCTGCTGGGCGCCATCCAGTCGATAGGCGCCTTGCGCCATGGCGGCCAGGGTCGAGATGCCAATCAGCGGCACACCCGCACCAAACGCCAGACCTTGCGCCACACTGATACCGATCCGCACGCCAGTAAAGGAGCCCGGGCCGCGACCGAACGCGATGGCATCGAGGTCACTCAAACTTATCCCGGCATCCTCTAACACAGCCTGAACCATGGGAAGGATTTTTCGGGTGTGATCCCGTGGCGCCTCCTCCCAGCGGGAGAACAGCTTGTCACCCACCAGCAGGGCGGCGGAGCAGGCTTCGGTGGCGGTATCAACTGCCAGGATCTTCAACTCGTTCATGCTTTCCAATCTCTATAAAATCAGTCAATTACATAACCGGCAAGCGAGATACGCTCACCCGTTGTTCAAATCTGTTAGCTGGCGGCACACTTATTCACCGCGTTCAGTGCGATCGAAAAAACGCCCCAGCGTTCCCAACTCCCGGGTACGGGGGATGGCGGGCAGACTCTTGATAAAGGTGGCGCCGTAAGGTTTGTTGACCATTCGTGGATCACAGATCACCAGCACCCCGTGATCACTGCGATCACGAATAAGCCGTCCCACCCCCTGTTTGAGGGCAATCACCGCCTTGGGCAACTGCAGCTCGGCGAAGGGATCCCCCCCCTTGAGTTTGCAATCATCCACCCGCGCCTTAAGCAGCGGATCATCAGGGCTGGCAAACGGCAGTTTGTCGATGATAACACACGACAACGCCGCCCCTCGCACGTCGATCCCCTCCCAGAAGCTGCTGGTTGCCACCAGCACGGCGCGGCCATTCTCGACAAACTCCTTGAGCAACCGTTGTTTGTTGTCCTCCCCCTGCAACAAGACGGTGCGGCCAATCTCCCGGCGCAGCACCTCGGCCACCTGACGCATCACCTGATGACTGGTACAGAGGAAGAAACAGCCCCCCGGCGTCTTGTTGATGAGGGGGATCATCAGATTGGCCAGCTGCTCGCCACGGCCAAAGGCGTTGGGCTCCGGCAGATAGCGGGGCACACAGAGCCGCGCCTGCTCGCCATAGTCGAACGGACTGTCGAGGATCAGCTCGGCGCTGCCCGCCAGCCCCAGCTCGGCCTTGAAGTGATCAAACCGCATATCCACCGTCAGGGTAGCGGAGGTGAAGACCCAGGCCACTTCCGGTCTTTGCACCTCGGCACTGAATCGCTCGGCCACCGAGAGCGGCGTCAGATTGAGGGTGAAATGAAGCCGCGAGCAGTCGTACCAGTAGGAGAAACCGGTCTGGTTGACCGCCAGCACTTCACCCAAGCGGGTGCGCAGTTCACTGATGCGCTCGAAGGCGTGATCCAGCTGTTCACCCCGCCCCAGCGCCAGCTTCAGCACTTCATAGCAGAGCCCGATGGCATCGTTAAGACGAGCCAGTGCCTGCCCCCAGAGCGGCTGGCGCAGCATGTCGCGGGTATTACCGCGACCGCCATCCACCCCGAAGGCCAGACGCAGATCCTGACTGGCGATAGCGAGCCGGTCCGCCGCCTTGCCGAGCTGGGCCATGTCGTGGGCCTCGGCCCGATAGGCCAGCTGGATATCCTGCGCAAGATCCTGAATCGTTCGGCTGCCTACCGACTTGCCGAAGTAGTTGGTGGCGATCTCCGGCAGCTGGTGCGCCTCGTCAAACACATAGACTTGCGCCTCCGGCACCAACTCACCAAATCCGGTGTCTTTCACCGCCATATCGGCGAAGAAGAGGTGATGATTGATCACCACCACCTGGGCATCCATGGCGCGGCGTCGAGCCACCACCAGATGGCAATCGTCGTAATAGGGGCAGTCGCGACCGAGGCAGTTGTCGTTGGTGCTGGTGACGTGGGCGAGGATCTCGGCGTTCTCCTGCAATCCCGGAATATCTCCCACATCGCCGTTATCGGTAGCGGTGGACCAGGATTTGACCTTCACCAGATCGTTCAGGATTTCAGGCTTTTGCAGATGGGATTCGCTCAAGAGCCGGTTCATACGCTCGATGCAGAGATAGTTGCTGCGCCCCTTGAGCAGGGCCACCGGCGGGGTGTAGGAGAGCGCCCCTGTGATGGTCGGGAGATCCCGATAGAAGAGCTGCTCCTGCAGGTTCTTGGAGCCGGTGCTGATCACCACCCGCTTGCCGGATTCCAGCGCAGGAACCAGATAGGCATAGGTCTTGCCGGTACCGGTTCCTGCCTCCACCAGCAGACGGCCACCACTCTTGATGGCGCGCGCGACCGCTTCGGCCATCTCCAGTTGGGGAGCGCGGGCTTTGAAACCGTCGATATGGCTGGCCAGAGGGCCATCTGGCTTGAACAGGGTCTGGATGGTCAAAAGGGCGTCCCGCAGCAAAAGCGGCCATTATGCCAAAAGCGCGGCAAAAGCGGGACAGATAATCTGCCTAGACGAACAGATCGATCTGATGCTCGGGGTCCGGCTTGTGATCGTCCTCCTCCGCCTTGGGCTGATCACGCTTGGCGGGCGTGCTATACGCCTGCTGGCGCTGCTGGGAGTCACTGTTGTCAGTGCTGGTCTTGCGCAGCTGGTGCTTTTTGCTGATCTGATTCACTTCCCGCTTGATCTCTTCGCTGCCGGGCGCGGCGGGTGCCCGGGGCAAAATGGGGAACAACAGGTCCTGGCTGGGCATGATGGCGACTCCTGCAGGGGTTATTGTCTAGTTATCGACCAGAAAACCGTTTTCGCCACTTTAATCGATCAAATCACAATTTCGGGTTGCATTTTCTGTCAAGGCAGGTAGTTTAAATCAGGCGTCAATTACGACATCTTATTTTGTAAAGGATTGATTACATGAAGTTCACCACCCTGAAGACTCATCACCACCATCATCATCCCGACTAGTCTTTCAGGAGGTTGACTGCTGGAAGACACTTAACTGGTGACTTCCAAAAGGACCGCAAGATTCATAAACCCTCGGAAGCACCCACTTCCGAGGGTTTTTTCGTTTTTGACTAGAAGGAAATCGAGCAATGGAAACACAACGTCTTCGTATCGCCATGCAAAAGTCCGGTCGTCTGAGCCAGGACTCCCAAGCCCTGTTCAAGAGCTGTGGCCTCAAGATCAACCTGCGCGAGCAGCGCCTTATCGCCCATGTCGAGAACATGCCCATCGATATCCTGCGGGTGCGTGATGACGACATCCCGGGGCTGGTGATGGAAGGAGTGGTCGACCTTGGCATCATCGGCGAGAACGTGCTGGAAGAGGTGCAGCTTATTCGTGCCTCACAGGGACTGCCCTTCGAGGTCAAAACCCTCAAGCAGCTGGACTTCGGTGGCTGCCGCCTCTCGCTGGCGGTGCCGGAAGATGTGACCTACACAGGGCCAGAGTGCCTGGCCGGCAAGCGCATCGCCACCTCCTACCCCGGGCTGCTCAAGCGCTTCTTTGACGAAAAAGGGCTCAATTTCAAGAGCGTGATGCTGGGCGGCTCGGTGGAAGTGGCACCCCGTGCGGGTCTGGCCGATGCCATCTGCGATCTGGTCTCCACCGGCGCGACCCTGGAAGCTAACGGCCTGAAAGAGGTAGAGGTGATCTACCGCTCCAAGGCGGTACTGGTACAGGCCCCCAACCCCTTGTCCGATGCCAAGCAGCAGCTCATCGACAAACTGCTGCCCCGCATTCAGGGGATGCAGCAGGCCCGCGAGAGCAAGTACATCATGCTGCACGCCCCCAAAGACAAGCTCGATGCCATCACCGACCTGCTACCGGGTGCCGAACGTCCCACCATCATGCAGCTGGCCGGTGACACCAATCAGGTGGCCCTGCACGTCGTCTCCAGCGAGACCCTGTTCTGGGAGACCATGGAGCAGCTCAAGGCTCTGGGTGCCAGCTCCATTCTGGTGCTGCCCATCGAAAAAATGATGGAATAAGGAAGGGACATCATGCAGACCCTGATCTGGAAGACCCTCTCCCCTGCCCAGCAGGCCGACGTGCTGACTCGGCCCGCCCTCAATGACGAGGCCGATATTGGCGCCGTAGTGCGGGATATCATCGCCGCGGTGCGTAGCCGTGGCGATGAGGCCCTGCGCGAGCTGAGCCTGCGCTTCGAGCGCACCCCCCGTGAGCAGCTGCGCGTTAGCGAGGCTGAAATTGAAGCCGCCTGCGCGCGGCTGGATAACGACATCAAGAGCGCCATCGAAGCGGCCATTGCCAATATTCGCACCTTCCACGCCGCGCAAGTGCAGCCGGTGGTAAGAGTGGAAACCCAACCCGGGGTGGTGTGCGAGCTGCGTACCCAGCCCATCAGTCGGGTCGGCCTCTATGTGCCGGGGGGCAGCGCGCCGCTTCCCTCCACCGTGATGATGCTGGCCATTCCGGCTGCTATCGCCGGTTGCCGTGAAGTGGTGCTCTGCACCCCGTCCCCCGCCAGCGACGAGATCCTGTTTGCCGCCCGCGCCTGCGGCGTCGAGAAGGTGTTCGCCATCGGCGGCGCCCAGGCCATCGCGGCGATGGCTTACGGCACCGAAAGCATTCCCAAAGTGGACAAGATCTTCGGCCCGGGCAACGCCTATGTGACCGAAGCCAAAGGGCAGGTATCCCGCGACTGGCGCGGCGCCGCCATCGACATGCCCGCTGGCCCCTCCGAGGTGCTGGTGATTGCCGACGAGAGCGCCAACTCGGCCTTCGTGGCAGCGGATCTGCTCTCCCAGGCCGAGCATGGCCCCGACAGCCAAGTAGTGCTGGTGACCACCTCGCCGCTGCTGGCCGATGCCATCGCAGGGGAAATCAAGAGCCAGCTGGCCAAGTTGAGCCGCCGCGATATCGCCGCCCAGGCGCTCGGCAGCAGTCTGGTGATCCTCTGTGACGATCTGGCCGAGGCGTGTGCCATCTCTAACGCCTATGCGCCGGAGCACCTGATTGTGCAGACCCGCGCCCCACGCGAGCTGCTGGACCAGCTTGAGAATGCTGGCTCCATCTTTCTCGGAGCATGGACACCGGAATCGGTCGGCGATTACGCCAGCGGCACCAACCACACCCTGCCCACCTATGGCTATGCCCGCACCTGCTCGAGCCTGGGCCTCGCCGATTATCAGCGCCGCTACACGGTGCAGGAGCTGAGCGCCGAAGGTATTCGCGGCCTTGGCCCCATTGTCGAGCGCATCGCCCAGGCCGAGGGGCTCGATGGCCACAAAAATGCCGTGACGCTGAGATTGAACGCCCTGGCCGCCGCACCCCAACCAACAGCACAGCAGAAGGATTTGTCATGAGCATTGCCAATCTGGCGCGCCGCGTGGTGCGGGCCCTCACCCCCTATCAATCCGCTCGCCGCATCGGCGGCAAGGGCCACGTCTGGCTCAACGCCAATGAGGCGCCACAGGCCTATCCCTTTACCATCGAGGGGAGCCGCCTCAACCGCTACCCCGAGTGCCAACCGGCCGAGGTGGTGAACGGCTATGCCGCCTACGCCGGGGTCAATCCCGATCAGGTGCTGGTGAGCCGCGGCGCCGATGAGGCCATCGAGCTGCTTATTCGCACCTTCTGCGAAGCGGGTGAAGATCAGATCCTCATCTGCCCGCCCACCTACGGCATGTACGCCATCAGCGCCGAGACCTGTGGCGTCGGCATCGTCGAGCAGCCGCTGACCGCCAGCCGCCAGCCCGACTGGCCTGCCATCGCTGATCGCCTCAGTGACGTGAAGCTGGTGTTTCTCTGCTCCCCCAACAACCCCACCGGGGATCTGGTGGGGCGCGATGGACTTATTGCCCTGCTGGAGAAGGCGCGGGATCGCGCCATCGTGGTGGTGGACGAAGCCTATATCGAGTTCTGCCCGGAAGCGTCCGTGGTGGACCTGCTGGCCCGCTTCCCCAATCTGGTGGTGACCCGCACCCTCTCCAAAGCCTTTGCTCTGGCGGGGATCCGCTGCGGCTTTACGCTGGCAAGCCCAGAGGTGATCGCCATGCTGGCCAAGGTGATCGCCCCCTATCCCATCCCCGAGCCTATCGCCCAGATCGCGGCGCAGGCCCTCTCCCCCATGGGGCTGGAGCTGATGCAAGAGCGAGTGATAGAGCTCAACAAACAAAAAGCCGCCTTCAAGGCAGAGCTGGCAACGCTTGCCTGCGTGAAGGAAGTATTTGAAGACAAGGGCAACTTCGTGCTGGTGCGCTTTGTTGATGGCGCCGCCGTCTTTGCTGCCATGAAGGCCGCCGGCATCATACTGCGGGATTTCTCGACCAAACCCGGCTTGGATAACAGCATTCGCGTCACCATCGGCTATCAGGGCGAGATGGATGCCGTGCTGGCGGTACTGCGTGATCTGCCCTCTCCCTCTCTTTAAAACAAGGATGTAGCGATGAAGACCCCGTTTTTGTTTATCGACCGCGACGGCACCCTGATTGAAGAGCCGGTGACCGACAAGCAGGTGGATAGCCTCGCCAAGCTGCGCTTCGAACCCATGGTCATTCCGGTACTGCGCGAGTTGCAGGCCGCCGGCTACGTGCTGGTGATGGTGACCAACCAGGATGGGCTGGGCACTGCCAGCCTGCCGCTGGAGAACTTCCAGCCCCCCCACGACCTGATGATGCACCTGTTTGAATCGCAAGGGGTGAAGTGGGAACAGGTGCTGATCTGCCCGCACTTCCCCACCGACGGTTGCAGCTGCCGCAAGCCCCACCTCGGGCTGGTGAAAGAGTACCTCGCCTCCGGTCGCATCGACTTTGCCAACTCCTTCGTGATTGGTGATCGCCTGACCGATCTGCAGCTGGCCGAGAACATGGGCATTGGCGGTATTCGCTACCACCCGCAGGATCACGACTGGCTCGCCATCCGTGATCAGCTGTTGTCCAAGGGGCGCGTAGCCTCGGTGGAGCGCTACACCAAGGAGACCCGCATTCAGGTTGCGGTGGATTTGGACCCTTCCGCAACAAACAAGAGCGGCGGCAACCAGATCGCCACCGGTATCGGCTTCTTTGATCACATGCTGGATCAGATTGCCACCCACGCCGGTTTCCAGCTCAAGCTGAACGTCAGCGGCGATCTGCATATCGACGATCACCACACGGTAGAGGATGTGGGGCTGGCCCTCGGTCAGGCGCTGCGTCAGGCCCTTGGCAACAAGCGCGGTATCGGCCGCTTCGGCTTCGTGCTGGCGATGGACGAGGTACAGGCGGTGATCGATGCGCGCCCACTGACCGAACAAGAGGTCAGCACAGCGCTGGATCTCAGCGGCCGCCCCTACTTCGTGTTTGACTGCCCGAGCGGCTTTGGCCGCGACAACGTGGGCGAGATGGCCACCGAGATGGTGCCCCACTTCTTCCGCTCCCTCTCGGACGCCATGGCCATCACCTTGCAGATGAAGGTGGGCAGCGGCAACACCCACCATCAGGTGGAGGCACTGTTCAAAGGCTTTGGCCGCGCCCTGCGTCAGGCCATTCGGGTGGAAGGGAGCGAGCTTCCCTCCAGCAAGGGAGTGCTGTGATGGATGTGAGCAAGCAGACACCGACCATCATCGACACCGTATTGATGGTGCGGATCTCGCCAATCGACATGGGTAAGGCACGATGAACAATCAAAAACTGGTCATTATCGACACCGGCTGTGCCAATCTGGCCTCGGTCAGAATGGCGTTCGAGCGCCTCGGCGTGCAGCCGCTAGTCTCAAGCCAGGTCGCCGATATCGAGCAGGCGGACAAGCTGATCCTGCCCGGTGTCGGCACCGCGGTGGCCGCCATGAAAAACCTCAACGAGCGCGGACTAGTGCCCCTTATTCGCGCCGCCAAGCAGCCGCTGCTGGGCTTTTGCCTCGGTATGCAGATGCTGGCTGAGGCCTCCGAAGAGAACATGGGTACGGATGACTCGTCAGAGCAGCTTATCGACTGCCTTGGCATAGTGCCGGGCAAGATCCGGCTGATGGAGGTCGGTAATCTGCGGCTGCCCCATATGGGCTGGAACCAGATTGAGCATGACGAGACCCATCCCCTGCTCAAGGGGATCCCGAGCGGCAGTTACTTCTACTTCGTTCACTCCTATGCACTGGAAGTGA
Source organism: Aeromonas sp. JL9 (assembly GCF_024436075.1). Classification (NCBI taxonomy): domain Bacteria; kingdom Pseudomonadati; phylum Pseudomonadota; class Gammaproteobacteria; order Aeromonadales; family Aeromonadaceae; genus Aeromonas; species Aeromonas sp. JL9. The sequence continues at coordinate 16,861 of NZ_JANFNV010000025.1, forward strand.
CCGAAGCGACGCTGGCGACCTGCGACTACGGCAAGCCGTTTACCGCCATCGTCGGTCGTGACAACTTCTTCGGCGCCCAATTCCACCCGGAGCGCTCAGGCGCAGCCGGTGCCCGTTTGCTGCAAAATTTTCTGGAGCTGTGACTAGCATGATCATTCCCGCAATTGACCTGATCAATGGTCAGGTGGTCCGTCTCTATCAGGGGGACTACGACCAGAAGACTGAATACAGCAGCAGCCCGCAGGCGCGCTTCGATGAATATGTCTCCCAGGGTGCGGTGCAGCTCCATCTGGTGGATCTGGACGGTGCCAAAGATGCCAAGGCTCGCCAGTTGCCCCTGCTGACCCAACTGCTGTCGGCCACCGAAGCGCCGGTTCAAGTCGGCGGCGGCGTTCGCACGGAGCAGGATGTGGCAGATCTGCTGGCCGCCGGTGCCAGCCGGGTGGTGATTGGCTCCACCGCGGTCAAATCTCCGGATCTGGTGGCCAGCTGGATGGAGAAATATGGCCCCGAGCAAATCGTGCTGGCGCTGGACGTCAATATCGATGAGCAGGGCAATCGCCATATCGCGGTGGCGGGCTGGCAGGAGAACAGCGGAGTGACCATCGAGGCACTGATCGAGCGCTTCCTCCCCGCCGGGCTCAAGCATGTGCTCTGCACCGACATCAGCCGTGACGGCACCCTGGCTGGCACCAACGTCGAGCTCTATCGGGATCTCTGCGCCCGCTACCCGAGCGTCGCCTTTCAAGCCTCCGGCGGCATTGGCGGCATCGCGGATATCGAGGCGCTCAAGGGCTCCGGCGTCAAGGGGATCATCCTTGGCCGCGCCCTGCTGGAGGGCAAATTCTCGGTGGGTGACGCCATCGCCTGCTGGCAAGCCCCCGCATCTGATACCAGAGGAGGCAACTGATGCTGGCAAGACGCATTATCCCCTGCCTCGACGTGAAAGATGGCGTGGTGGTCAAAGGGGTGCAGTTTCGCAACCACGAGGTGATGGGCGGCATTGTCGAGTTGGCCCGCCGCTACGCCGAAGAGGGCGCTGACGAGCTGGTGTTCTATGACATCACCGCCTCCAGCGATGCCCGGGTAGTAGACAAGAGCTGGGTGAGCCGGGTAGCGGAGGTGATCGATATCCCCTTCTGCGTCGCCGGCGGCATCAAAAGCGTGGAAGATGCCCGCCAGATCCTCGAATTTGGCGCCGACAAGGTCTCCATCAACTCTCCGGCCCTTGCCGACCCGACTCTGATCAGCCGACTGGCCGAGCGCTTTGGCGTGCAGTGCGTGGTGGTGGGCATTGACTCCTACTTCGACGCCGAGACGGGCCACTATCAGGTCAAACAGTTTACCGGTGACGAGAGCCGCACCCGCACCACCGCCTGGCACACCCTCGACTGGGTGCAGGAGGTACAAAAACGCGGCGCAGGCGAAATCGTGCTGAACGTGATGAATCAGGACGGCATGCGTCAGGGTTATGATCTCGACCAGCTCAAGCAGGTGCGCAGCGTCTGCAAGGTGCCGCTGATTGCCTCCGGCGGTGCCGGTGCCATGGCACACTTTCGCGATGCCTTTACCCTCGCCGATGTGGACGGGGCGCTGGCCGCCTCCGTGTTCCACAAGGGCCTTATCCCCATTCCCGAATTGAAACGCTGGCTGAAAACCGAAGGAGTCGCCATCCGTGAATAACTTCTCTGAAAATCCACAAACAACCGCCAGCGCGCGCCCCCTTGCCGAGCAGCTCGACTGGGAAAAATGCGATGGCATAATCCCCGCCATCGTCCAGCATGCCGCCAGCGGCGAGGTGCTGATGCAGGGCTTTATGACCCGCGAGGCGCTGGAAAAAACCCAGACCACCGGTCAGGTCACCTTCTTTAGCCGCAGCAAACAGCGGCTCTGGACCAAGGGGGAAAGCTCGGGCCATGTGCTCCAACTCGTGGCCATCAGCACCGACTGCGATCAGGACTCCCTGCTGATTGCCGCCAACCCCGTCGGCCCCACCTGTCACAAAGGGACAACCTCCTGCTTTAATGGCCACCCGCTGCCGCCGCTCGGTTTTCTGGCAGAGCTGGAACAGATCCTGGCAGCCCGCAAAGGGGCCGATCCGGCCACCAGCTACACCGCCAGCCTCTACGGCAAAGGGACCAAGCGCATCGCCCAGAAGGTGGGTGAAGAAGGTGTCGAAGTGGCGCTGGCCGCCATGGCCAAGGATCGGGAAGAGCTCATCAACGAATCCGCCGATCTGCTCTACCACCTGACCGTGCTGCTACAAAATGAAGGGCTGGGATTACAAGATGTGGTGCAGCGGCTTTATGAGCGGCATAATAAATAAGTTGATAATAAAGCCGGGATCTCCTGGCTTTATTTATTTAAGATGGACAGCCAACTCTACTAAATTTTTATATGTTATTAGATGAAGCTCCAATTGCGACAACTCTTTTTCTGCCAAAATTGAATTCTCCTCTATAGTTAACTCCCGAACCCTATTAGAAAATTCTTTCATCAATTTTATAAGTGAGGTCGAGTGATTATAACTTGAGTTTGGTCTTAACATGTTTTGGTATGAAGCAGATAAAATATGCCTTAAAGAAATAGTATACTCTTTATCTTCAAAGTGATTTGTATACAACCCATCATTTATTATTTTAATCTGTTCACCCATAGAACTTTTTACCTTTATCAGGCATGAGAAATTTTGGTCCTCATACTCATTTATTAGGTCAGTAAACCCTTTTACTTTTGGAATGCCATGTGCTGTAGACATTTTACCATCTGCTACAGCGCGATAATCTCCATTGTTTTTCTCGCATAGAGAGAACAGGTAAACAAGAAAAATCAGATTTAATGTGCGACCTTGGTAATTTACGATGGACGCGATCGTTCGATCCAACACTTGCTCTGTTTTTCTTAAGCTCAATGAAAAATGATCACAAACAGCAGTTAATACATTTACCAACGCTTGGCTATTAGTGATCTCAGGCCATACATTGATATACTCAAAATGCAATTTTTTATCTACAACTGCCTGCTTAATAAACTCTCGCCGAGAGATACTGCCTAACGTAAATCGTCTATGAAAAAATCGTCCAAGATAGCTTTCTGCATCAAAACCATCGCCATAAATGACCTTGATAGCATGTTGCAACTGCTCTGTATCTGTTGCCAGTACAAACACCACCCCGGGAATATCAAAAATATGTTTGATGGTCTCCAGCATTTCGACAGCATAAGAGGGACGACAACGATCAAGCTCATCTATCAAAATAAAAGCGGGATAATCCAGCTCTCCATTACCTAAAACAACAGCACCTTCCACCCATTGCCGTATCTCTTGTTTAAGATACTGGATAGATTCATAACGCTCTTTCTGATTACTGCATAAGGCATCTACCAGCTGATTGGCTTCCTCCCCTTCCAGAGAAAAATCCTCATCCTCCAACCCGGCTTTTTTGATTGCCGCTTTCAGCGCCAGTTTACCGCCGACCTTAAATAATCCAAGCAGCCGCTGACGCATTCCTTCTGGAATCGGGTTTTCTTTTCCCGCAATCATTTTTAACTGGTCGATAATCGATGAAATCACAGTCAATAAAGGATCATCGGAAAAGTCCTGCTGCCAGGCATCGATATAGACGGTGGGATAGTACGCTTTTAGCTCCATATACCAGCGCTTGATAAACCAGGTTTTTCCCGCGCCCCACTCCGCATTGAGGTTAAGCACATAGTTGCGCTGCGTACCTTCGGTGGCGAGGTAGTTGGTCAGAAACTCGGCATAGCGGGCGCGATCCAGCCGATCGGCACTCAAGATCTCTTCGCTACCCGCAATGGCCCCCGGCCCGTCCCACTGAACTGCGTCATCCCATTTAAACGGTGCCACTGCCATCTCGTATCTCTCCATATTGCGTTGCTGAGGATGATATCAGGGGCACAGTGAAAATAGATTGATTAAAGACCTGTTTGTTGCCCTTTCTGCAGCTCGGAGTGGCGCATTTGATTGCCGGGCAATTTCTCTACTGCTGGCCCACGATGCCGGGCCGATATAGGTGGGACAGTTATCTGAATAGCCACGGACTCAGTTGATTTCCTTTGACTACACCAACGATGACAATCGTGTGACATGGCGCAGATCCTGCGGAAATAAACGCGAAATATGGCCTGTGAAGTGCTTAATTTAAACAGTTGGTACATATATTAGCGCTGTATACAACGACGCCCTTAACCAAGGATGGTTAACTCCATGAAGGATGAACCCTTCTCTATCCAGTTACAGCATGAGCTGGATCACCTCAAAGCCATCTTCAACGAGACGGACGCCTACATGTTTACCAAGGATCTGGCGGGCCGTTACACCTATGCCAATCAGGCGGTGCTGGATCTCTTTGGCTGCACCCTCGCCGAGTTGCAGGGACAGGATGATCGGGCTTTTTTTGATCTCGAATTCTCCGACACCATTCAACGCAACGACCGGTTGGTACTGGAGCAGCAACTCGCCATCGCCCAGGAGGAGATCAACTACCTCAAATCCACTGGGGAAAAGCGCTGCTACTGGAGCGTTAAAAAGCCCATCCATGACAAGGATGGCAACCTGATCGGCCTGTGCGGCATCTCCACCGATATCACCGAACACAAGCTGATTGAGGCCCGCATGGCCGAGCAGCATCAGCTGCTGGAAATCATCCTCGCCAACGTGGATGCCCATATCTATATGAAGGACAGCCTGCACCGCTTTCTCTACGTCAACCAAAAGGTCGCCGACCTGCTGGGCCTTCCTGCCGAGCAGATCATCAATCGGCGCGATGATGAGGTGATCCCGGCTGCCAGCGCCTGCCAGCTGTGGCGACTGGACAACCGGGTATTCGAAACCGGCGAGCTGCAAGCCGGGGAAGAGATGCTGACCGATCCCGAAGGCAATCAGCACTACTACTGGTCGGTCAAGGTGCCCTTTCTGCTGGGGGATGGCACCCCCACCCTGATCGGTATCTCCTCCGACATTACCGAACTGCACCAGCTCAAGGAGCAGTTGCACCAGCAGTCGGTACGAGATGGCCTCACCGGCCTCTACAACCGCCGCTTCTTTTTCGAGATGTGCGAGAAGAACCTCAGTCTGGACATGCGCCACCACCTCACCTCGGTGCTGATGGTGCTGGATGTGGATCAGTTCAAGTGCATCAACGATCGCTTCGGGCATCCCCTTGGGGATAGCGCGCTGATGCATCTGGGCAGGGTGATGCAATCGGTGCTGCGCAGCGAAGATGTGTTGGCCCGCATCGGCGGTGACGAGTTTGCCATCTTGCTGCCCAACACCACCCTCTTGGCCGCCGCATCCCTGGCCGAGCGGCTGCGCCTGCAGGTGATGCAAAGCCCGCTGCCCCTGCCCGATGGGGATAAGCTGGTCATCACCATCAGCGCCGGACTGGTGGAAAATGGCGAAGGGGAGCTGATGGAGAGCCTCTACGCCCGCGCCGATCAGATGCTCTATCAGGCCAAACAGAGCGGCCGCAACTGCGTTGCCTGCAAGGCTCCCTAGCCATACAACGGGAGGGCCAGCAGCCCTCCAGACCCCTTGTATCTCCCTCCTATGAATGGCTGTGCTGGCTCCTGACGAAAAGGCCGCTACCCCAGCTGTTTGCGCAGCACGAATTTTTGCACCTTGCCGGTCGAGGTCTTGGGCAACGGGGTGAAGATGATGCGTTTGGGGGCCTTGAAGTGAGCCATCTGCTCTCGGCAAAAGGCGATCAACTCCGCCTGGGTGGTCTCTCGCCCCTCTTTCAGTTTCACGAAGGCGCAGGGCACCTCCCCCCACTTCTCATCGGGCATGGCGATCACTGCCGCTTCGTCCACATCGGGATGGCGATAGAGCACATCTTCCACCTCCAGACTGGAGATATTCTCCCCGCCGGAGATGATGATGTCCTTGGATCTGTCCTTGATCTCCACATAACCATCCGGGTGCCACACCGCCAGATCGCCACTGCGAAACCACCCCTCCGCCATCGCCTCGGCGCTGGCCGCCGGATTTTTCAGATAGCCTTTCATCACCACATTGCCCCGCAGCACTATCTCCCCCATGGTTTTGCCATCTTTGGCCACCGGCTCGCCACTGACCGGATTGATAACCCGCATCTCCCCCTGCAGAGGCGACGCAACACCCTGCCGCGCCTTGAGACGGGAGAGCGCCGTGGCATCCTGACCTTGCCAGCTTCTTTGCGGCTCGCACAACACGCAGGGGCCATAGGTTTCGGTCAGGCCATAGACGTGGGTCACGGCAATCCCCATCGCCTCCATCCCGGCGATCACGGTGGCGGGGGGCGCAGCGCCAGCGGTCATCACCTTGATGGGGTGATCCAGCCCCTGCTTGAGCGCCGGATCGGCATTATTGAGCATATTGAGCACGATGGGCGCTGCGCAGAAGTGGCTCACCTTGTGCTCGTGCAGCGCCTCATAAATGGTGGCAGCCTGCACATGGCGCAGGCAGACGCTCACCCCGGCGGTGGCCGCCAGCGTCCAGGGGAAGCACCAGCCGTTGCAGTGAAACATCGGCAAGGTCCAGAGATAGACGGGATGTTTGGGCAGCTCCCAGGAGAGTACGTTGTTGATGGCGTTGAGGTGGGCGCCGCGATGGTGATAGACCACCCCCTTGGGATTGCCGGTGGTGCCTGAGGTGTAGTTAAGGGAGATGGCCTGCCACTCATCTTGCGGCAGCCAGCCAGGCTCATCGCCGTTACCGGTGGCAATAAAGGCCTCATAGGTCAGTTCACTGATAAGCGCCCCCTCCCGGTAGAGGGGATCGTCGATGGCGATGACCAGCGGTTGGCTCTCCAGCAGACCCAGCGCCTTGCGCACCACGGCGCCAAACTCCCTGTCCACCAGCACCACCTTGCTCTGGGCATGCTGGAAGATAAAGGCCATCGACTCGGCATCGAGCCGGGTATTGATGGTGTTGAGCACGGCGCCGCTCATGGGCACCCCGAAGTGCGCTTCAAACATCGCCGGGATATTGGGCGCAACGATGGAGACGGTATCCCCCTCCCCGATACAGCTAAGCCGCAGGGCCGAGGCAAGCTGGCGGCAACGGCGGGCGGTCTCGCCCCAGCTCTGGCGTAGCGAGCCATGGATCAGCGCCGGATAGTCGGGATAGACCCGCTCCGCCCGCCCCAAAAAGCTGATGGGGGTCAGGGCCTCGAAATTGGCGGCGGTTTTGGCAAGGTCGCGCTCATAGATGTTCTGCACTGTCATCGGATTCCTTCCTCACAGGTGGCACAAAACGGGCAGTTTCGGGATGATTCAGAGATCAGCAAGCGACATGGGCATCCTGCCCGTCACTGGTCTCTTATGGGGATGACAGCCTAACAGCGAGCCTGCGGCGGCAGGTATTAGCAAAACGTCTTAGAGGAAGAGCGGTAAAGGTATTCGGTGCGAGTTCGGGCAAGCGAGCCCCCGCCAATGGCGAAGGCTTTACCTCAATCATCGTTAGTGGCGTACCCGCCCCTGCTGGCGGAAGCAGTAGAGCTTGAGGCTGATGTCGGCGATATCGGCGGGAAGCTCCTCTCCCTGCTCGGCCAGGGGCCGGTAGAGGGATGAGAGCAGACGTTCGGCCTGCTGCACCGTGATGATGTTGGCCTGGATGGCCGGGGTGATCCAGCTGGGTAACATTGACATATCTCCCCCTCGTTGATCCGGTGATGTCGGGTGAACCTCTTCATATCAGGTCTTACGCAGTTGTCTGCCGACCCGCTCACCCTTTGCTTAACTCAATCAAAGCAAAATGCTTGCCGTGATCTCTTATCGGCCAACATCCGATGGGGCTGGAGCCATTTATCAACCACTTGCGTGGCCATCTCAACGAACAGAGCCCTTGTTCAAGATCTCCCTTGACCTGCCCCCGTCAGCACTTTGCCACTCTGGCATTCTGCTCACCGCCCGCCTTGCAAATTGCGACTCGAATTGCTCCTTATCACACTGGCAGAGTCCACCACACGCCGGAAACTGGTCACTTTTAGTCCGTTGTCGCCAAAGTCCGACACTTTTTCATGGTGGCTGTTTTTTGACCTTGCCAGTGCCTGTCGCAGACCCATCCCCCTCGCCTTGTCCGGCCAACCGGTTGTGACAAGATGGCGCCAGATTGGAACAGCCCGTGTGGGTATGCAGGAGAACAAGAAGATGAACAGATCCATGATGGCAGGTATCGGTATTGGCATCGCCTCGGCCCTGGCGCTCTCGGCGGCGGCCAGCGGCTCCCTCTTTACACCCCAGCCCACCTTTGCCGAGGTGATCGCCAGCAAGCCGATCACCGAGACCATCAAGACTCCCCGACAGGAGTGTCGCAACGTCACCGTGACCCACCGCAAGCCGGTACAGGATGAACACAAGATCCTCGGTACCGTGGTGGGCGCAGCGCTGGGTGGGGTGGTTGGCCACCAGTTTGGCGGCGGCAGCGGCAAGAAGGTGGCCACCGCAGCCGGGGCTGTCGCGGGTGGTTATGCCGGTAATCAGGTGCAGGGCAATATGCAGGCGGGCGATACCTACACCACCACCGAGCAGCGCTGCAAAACCGTGCAGGATACGAGCGTCAACACCATAGGTTATGACGTGACCTATCGCCTCGCAGGTCAGGAGGGGGTGATACGCATGAAGCAAGCCCCGGGCGCCACCATTCCGGTCAAAGATGGCAAATTGGTGATCGACCAGCCAAAAGTGTGATGTCTCCTGACCCCACTCAGCAGCAGGCCCGCCTCTTTCGAGGCGGGCCTGTGTTTTTGGGCGGCTTGATTTCCTTTTTTCAAACAACGGCACGCACCACTCACGGCACTAGAACTATCACCCTTTGCAGCACTTCTTCACCGCCCGTACCACGTTCTGATACCCGGTGCAGCGGCAGAGGTTGCCCGACAGCCCGCGGCGGATCTCCGCCTCGGTCAGCGGACGGCGTTCGGTCTTGTCGAGCAGAGCCGCACTCGCCATCACGAGGCCCGGGGTGCAAAAACCGCACTGCACCGCCCCCTCGTCGATAAAGGCCTGCTGCACATCGGAGAGCTCATTGCCTTTGCGCTCCCCCTCCACGGTGCGAATGGATTTGCCATCGGCCCACACCGCCAGATAGAGGCAGCTGTCGATGGCAGTGCCATTCACCTGCACGGTACAGGCGCCGCACTCACCGACACTGCACCCCTCTTTCACACTGATAAGCCCCTGCCCGCGCAGGAAGTGGAGCAGCGACATGGTGGGCGGCACTGCATAGGAGTAAGGCTTGCCGTTGATCTCGCACTGGATCTCCACCGCGGGACAGCTTTGCGGTTGCATCATAGGATCTTGCCTCCGGCACGTTCGACTGCGCAAGCGACCACCCGCTGCGCCAGGGTTTTGATAAGGTGCAGGCGAAACTCCTTCTCTGCCCGCCAGGAGGATCGCGGCGCCACATCGGCTACCACAGCCTCGGCAATCGCTGCCAGTGTGGCGCGAGTCAGGGGTTGCCCCTCGGCCGCCGCTTCCGCGTGAGGGGTGCGCACCGGTGTCGGTGCCGCCACCCCATAGGCCAGCCGCAGACTCTTGAAGTGACCATCCTCAATCTGGCAGTAGGCGGCGCAGCCGATGGTGGCGATATCCATGGCATCGCGCATGGCGTATTTGAAGTAGTGGGAGCCCACATGGGGGTGCGAGTCCAGGGCAAAGTGAAACGCCACCAGGATCTCCGCCGGTTGCAGCGCCACCTTGCCGGGGCCGGTATGAAATCCGGCGATGGGAATGCGGCGTGTGCCATTGGGTCCGGCGATCTCCAGCTCTGCTTCCAGCGCTACCGTGGGCGCCGCCGAGTCGGCACTGGTGGCGCCGTTGCAGATGTTGCCGCCATAGGTGGCGACGTTGCGGATCTGCGGCCCGGCGATGGTGGCGGCCGCCTCGGCCAGCATCGGCAGGCGGCGCTGCACCAGTTCGTTTTCGATGAGCTCGGTAAAGGTGGTGCCAGAGCCGATGCGGATAGAACCGTCAGCCAGCTCGCTCACCCCTTTGAGTTCGGGCAAGTCGTGAATATCGACGATATGGTGATAGGCGGTGTTGAGGTGATGCAGCTGGATCATCACATCGGTGCCACCGGCCAGGAGACGCGCCTCAGGGTCGGCCTGACGCAGGGCGACCGCCTCGGCCACGCTGTGCGCCTTGTAGTAACGGGCAATATCAAACATGGTGTTGCTCCTCCCCTGATCCCTCGCCAATCAAACCCGCTGCGACAAACTCCCGGAACAGGGTTTTGGGGGTGATGGGCAGCTCGTTGATGGCGACACCGGTCGCCATTCGAATGGCGTTACGAATGGCGGGGCCCGGCGAGATGATGGGCGGTTCCCCCAGTGATTTGTGGCCATAGACCGACTGGGGCTCATAGGTCTGCACGAAATCGCACTCAAGCTCCGGCAAATCCAGCATGGTGGGGAACTTGTAGTCGAGCAGGTTGGGATTGCGCACCACGCCGCTCTTGGCATCGATGATCATCTCCTCGAACAGCGACCAGCCGATCCCCATCCCCATGCCGCCATGCACCTGCCCCTCCGCCAGCTGCGGATTGAGGATCTTGCCGGCATCGTGCAGGTTGATGATGCGATTGATGGTCACCTTGCAGAGATCGATATCGACGCTGAGATCCACAAAGGTGCAACCAAAGCTCGGCGGATTGGTGGTGGTCTTGTGGGAGACCTCGGAGGTGATCTGGCCACCGATGGTGAGGTGGTAATAGGCGTTGACCGACACCTCGGCGACGCTGATCAGCACCTTGTCCGGCGCACCGGCCAGCACCACGTAGCCATCGATCAGGGTGAGCGATCCTACATCCTGATGGCAGAGTTGGGCCGCCAGCGACAAAATGCGGGCCCGCAACTGCAGCGCCGCCTGATGAATGGCGGGGGCCGCCACATAGCTCTGGCGCGAGGCGAACGAGCCAGGATCGTAGGCGGTAATGTCGGTATCCTGGGTCGAGATGACCCGGATCTGCTCAAACGGAATGCCCAATGTCTGGGCCGCCATCTGGGCAAAGACGGTATCCGACCCCTGCCCTATCTCGGTGGCACCGATCTGCAGATTGACGGTGCCATCCTGATTGAGCAGCATGCGGGCGCCAGCAATTTCGACCCCCACCGGATAGGTGTTGGAGCCGTAGCTAAAGCACGCTACCCCGATGCCGCGCCGCACCCGGCAGGCAGGATCCTGCCCCAGACACTCGGCCTTGAGTCGATCCCACTCGAACATCTCGCGGCCACGCAGCAGGCAGTCGGGCAGACCAGCGCTGTAGATGGTCTTCTGGTTGACCTGATTGACATCCCCCTCGCGCGCCACGTTGGCGATGCGTACTTCGAGCGGATCCAGCCCCAGTTCGGCGCAGGCATCATCCAGCATGCACTCGAGGGCAAAAATCACCTGGGGCGCGCCGTAACCGCGCATGGCACCAGCGGTGGGCAGGTTGCTGTAGAAGGTCTTGGCGTCATAACCGAAGGCGCTGCGCGGATAGAGGTAGCTGATCTTGTTACCCCCGGCGCTAGCGATGGAGTGGCCGTGAGAGGCATAACCGCCGGTGTTGGAGAGCACGTCGAGCTGATAGCCCTTGAGGGTGCCGTCGCGGTTGAGGCCCATCTTGCCATCAATGGCAAAACCGTGACGGGTGCGGGAGGCAAAAAAGCACTCCTCCCGGCTCAAGGTCACCTTGACCGGCACACCGCCAAGCTTGTAGCTCAAAAACGCCGCCATCGGCTCTTCCAGCACATCCTGCTTGTTGCCAAAACCGCCACCCATATAGGGCTTGATCACCCGCACGCTCGACCAGGGCAGGCCGAGGGACTTGGCCACCCGGCTGCGCACTATCTGGGGGATCTGGGTACTGCTGACCACGATGATGTGGTCCGGCTGATCCATATAGGCGTAGCAGGTCACCGTCTCCAGATGGCAGTGCTGCACCACCGGCGTCCGGTAGTGCCCCTGAAACTGCAGATCGGCCGCCGCGATAGCATGCTCCGGGTCATTGGCACGAAGCTGGCTTTGGCGCAGCAGATTGCCGCTTGGGTGAATGGGATAGGCATCGTCGGCCAGCGCGCTTTGGGCATCCGTCATCACCGGCAGCGGTTCGTAGGTCACCTTGACCAGCGAAGCCGCTTTTTCGGCCACCAGTGGATCGCGCGCCACGACTATGGCGACCCCATCGCCAAAGTGGCGCACATGGTCGGTGAGCAGACGCCTGTCTTTCACGTCCCGTTTGGCCTCATCGAGGGACCAGGCGTGACCGGCGGTGCGAAAACAGGTGGTGGGCACATCTTCATGGGTAAATACGGCTTCGACCCCGTGCAGGGCCAACGCCTCGGTGGCGTCGATGGCAAGCACCTTGCCGTGGGCAATATTGCTTCGCACGTACTTGGCGTGGCGCATCCCGAGCATGATGTTGTCATCGGTATAGCGGGCGCTGCCGGTCACCTTGGCCTCGGCATCCACCCGCTTGAGCGGTAATCCTATGGACATATGCAAGTCCTTTTTCGAATGGAAAAATCTGGAACCGGCATAAAAAACAGCAAGATATGCGCCTGTTTCCCGCCATCGTCAGGAGAATGGGGAGAAGTGTGAAGGGGATCCCATCTAGCCCGCTTTTGTTGGCTCGCAGCGACAAGCCAGGGGCAGCCCCTGAGCAAACGGGGCACATCAGCGGTAAAAAAAACGGCAGAGCGAGGAGAGCAAGGGTGGGAGCCTATCAATCTGGTAGGAGGATTTATCAAAATGGTATCGCGATGGCACCAGCGGCTAAGGCATGGTAACCAGCGTTGACGGTCAGAGCGCCGCAGATATAAAAATGGGGCCGCCAGTGCGGCCCCAAACGGGCGAGTTATCCCTAAATAGCCCACCCCCCAGCATAAAAGAGCACCAGCGCCAGGGCGATGACCACGGTGCCGACGTTGAGCTTGTGCCACTCCTTCGAGCAGATGCGGCCGATCACCAGCGAGCTGAAGCCAAGCATGATGCCAGTCACGATATTGCAGGTGAGCACGATAAAGACCGCACACACCAGCCCGGACATGGCACCGACAAAGTCATCGAAATCGAGCTTGGTGACGTTGCTCAGCATCAGGAGTCCCACATACATCAGGGCCGGTGCGGTGGCATAGGCCGGCACCAGATAGGAGAGCGGCGAGAGGAACAGCATCAGCAGGAACAGGCCGCCAACCACAGTCGCGGTGAGGCCGGTTTTGCCCCCCGCCGCCGTGCCCGCTGCCGATTCGATATAAACGGCAGCCGGTGCCGCCCCCACAAGGCCGGAGAAGATGCTGCTGACCGAGTCGGCACTGAGCGCCTTGCCGCTGTTGATGATGTGACCATCCTTATCCAGCAGGTTGGCCTGCCCCGCCACGGCGCGAATGGTGCCGGTGGCATCAAATACCGCGGTCATCACCAGCGCCAGCACGCTGGGCAACACCAGCGGCGAGAGCGCCCCCATGATATCCAGACTGAAGATCAGGGACTGACCCTGCGCGTCCGAGAGGCTCGGCAGGGCGAACAGCCCCTGATACTTCACCGCCGGATCGAAAATGAGGCCGAAGATGGAGATGGCGATGATCACCAGCAGGATCCCCCCCGGCACTTTCAGCTTCTCCAGCCCGAAGATCACCGCAAGGCCGATCAGGGACATGATGACCGGCATGGAGGTGAAGGCCCCCAGCGCCACCGGCAGCCCCTCCAGCGGGTTCTTGATCACCAGCCCCACCCCGTTGGCGGCGATAAGCAGCAGGAAGAGACCGATCCCGATGCCGGTGCCGTGGGCAATCCCCATCGGCAGGTTGTCGAGGATCCAGCTACGCACCCCGGTCACCGAGATGGCGGTAAACAGCACCCCCATCAGGAAGACGGCCCCCAGCGCCACAGGAATGGGGATCTGCTGCCCCAGCACCAGACTGAAGGCGGTAAACGCCGTGAGGGAAATAGCGCAGCCGATGGCCATCGGCAACTTGGCCCAGAGCCCCATCAAGAGCGAACCGAACCCCGCCACCAGACAGGTGGCGACAAACACGGCGCCGGGAGGAAAGCCCGCCTTGCCGAGCATGCTTGGCACCACGATCACCGAGTAGACCATGGCAAGGAAGGTGGTGAGGCCCGCCAGCACCTCCTGTCTGACATTGCTGCCCCGCTCGCTGATCATAAAGTAGCGATCAAGAGCCGTGAGCGGCTGTTGCTTTGCTGCGCTCTGGCTGGCGTCATCATTGGCCAGCTGTTCCACGCTGTTTGTCCTGCTGTTTGCTTGGGTCATACCCAACTCCTTCACACGCGCCTGAATGTTCCATGACGAAATGGCGACAGGATCTGCGGGTCTGCCGAGCGCCAGTCTGATGAGAAACAGGCGATGGTGGCAGAGGATTCGACAGACAGACCAGGGCAGGCAGCCTTGACTCAAACGTTTGCCTTGCTGGTCAAAAAAACCGGGCCATTTCACGTTCTATGCGGGGAGATCCCCTGTGGTGCGGCAAGACTGGCGCTCCTGTGGGGCACGCCAGCCGCCGTATTCGTCGGGGCTGCACCGCGGCAGCCCACTCCAGCCCCTACCCCCGTTCATGCACCAGCTGACCATCCACATAGGTGCGGTAGATGGATCTGTCATCCCCCAGGGTCAACAGCACAAAGAGCTTGTCCCGCAAGGTGGTGGAGTTGTCATAACGCAGCTGCTGCAGCGGAGTGGCGACCGGATCGAGCACCACAAAGTCAGCCTCCTTACCCACCGCAAAGCTGCCGATCTTCTCGTCCAGCCCGAGCGAATGGGCACCGCCCAGGGTCGCCAGATAGAAGGCCTGATAGGCCGAGAGCCGTTCGCCCTGCAGTTGCATCACCTTGTAGGCCTCGTTGAGGGTCTGCAGCATATTGAAGGTGGTGCCCGCGCCGATGTCGGTGCCCATCCCCACTTTCACCTGCTTGCGCCACGCCTTGTGCAACTTGAAGAGACCGCTGCCCAGATAAAGATTCGATGTGGGGCAGAAGGCGATGGTGGAGCCGGTCTCCTTCAGGCAGTCCCACTCCTGCTCTTCCAGATGGACGCAGTGGGCAAAGACGCAGTTGTGGCCGGTCAGGCCATGCTGGTGATAGACATCGAGATAGCCCTTGTGCGCCGGGAAGAGGGATTTTACCCAGGCGATCTCGTCCTTGTTCTCGCACAGATGGGTGTGCAGATAGGTGGTGGGAAACTCTTCGCGCAACCGCCGCGCCATCGTGAGCTGCTCGGATGTCGACGTGGGTGCAAATCGTGGTGTGATGGCATAGAGCAGGCGACCGTTACCATGCCAGCGCTCGATAAGCTGCTTGCTCTGCGCATAGCTGCTCTCGGCGGTATCGAGCAGATAGTCGGGCGCGTTGCGATCCATCATCACCTTGCCGGCGAGCATCCGCATATTGATGCGACTGGCCGCCTCGAACAGAGCATCAACCGACTCGGGGTGAACGGTACCGAACACCAGCGCCGTGGTAGTGCCGTTGCGCAGCAACTGCTTGATAAAGAAGGTGGACATCTCGCGGGCATATTCGAGATCGTTGTAGCGCCGCTCGGCCGGGAAGGTGTGGCGGTTGAGCCACTCCAGCAACTGCTCGCCATAGGCCCCCACCATCTCGCTCTGGGGGTAGTGAATGTGGGTATCGACAAAGCCCGGCACTATCATCTTGCCGCGATAATCGCGCACCCGCACTTCGGCTGGAATGCGATCTTTCCCCTCCTCCCACTCACCAAACCAGTCGATGCAGCCGTTGCGAATGATCAGCAGGCCATCCTCAATAAGACGAGCGTTGGACTCAATCTCCTCGGGCTGATCCACCACCCGGGTGATATCGAAGAAGCTGCCGCGTACCGCTTTGACAGAGTTGTCGTTTTTCATAACCGTTTCCCTGTTTTTCTTGTTCTGTTGACGTTTTTTGCCGGTTTAACCGTCAGATCCGTTCCACTTGTGGCGCCACCGCCTGCTCGGGCACTGGCTCTGGTGAACCCTCACCCTTGCTGGCCGATGGCTGGCCCGCACTGCGGGCGGTAAAGATCACATCCGGCTTGTCGCTCAGCTGGATCACTTCAACCGCCTCGGCATCCCTGACGGCTGCCTTGCGTTTGCGGCTTTGCGGCAGCACCAGATTCATGATGATGGCGGTGATGCCGCCGGCGCAGATGGGGTTCTCCACCAGCATATAGATACCCGCCGGCAGCACCTTGAAGACGTTCGGGTCATAGGAGACGCCGAGTCCAAGACCCAGCGAAGTGGCGACAATCAGGGTCTCCCGCCGATCGAAACCGTGGCTGATGATGATGCGACCACCGGCGATGGCGATCATCGAGAACATGATGACCATGGCTCCCCCCATCACAGGTGACGGTATGGTGGTAAAGAAGCGCCCCACCACAGGGAAGAGCCCCAGCAGCACCAGAATGACGGCGATAAACTTGCCCACATGGCGTGACGCCACCCCGGTCATCTGGATGACGCCGTTGTTCTGGGCAAAGGTGGTGAGTGGCAAAGAGCCGAGGGCAGAGGCGATCACCGATACCAGACCGTCAGCCAGCACGCCGCCGGAGAGCCGTTTTTGAAATTCAGGCCCCTGAATATCCCGGTGGGAGACCATGGCGGTGGCGGTGATGTCCCCCACCGCCTCCAGCACGCTCAACAGATAGATGGTGCCCGCCAACATAAAGGCGTGAAAATCGAAGGAAAAACCGTACTTGAACGGGATCGGCACCGTAATAAGCGGCAGGTCCTCAAGGGCGGAGAAATCCACCATGCCGAGCATCAGGGCCACCGCATAACCCACCAGCAGGCCGATGGCAATGCCGCTCATCCGCAACAGCGGGCTTCGACTGCAGTTGAAGGCGACGATAACGCAGAGCACCAAGAGCCCCAGCCCGATGTGCTCGTATTTGCCAAAGGTGCCGCTGCTCATGGCAGAGAAGCCGCCGCCAAAGTCGATGATCCCCACCTTGATAAGGCTCAGGCCAATCATCAGTACCACCACACCGCTCACGGTCGGGGTGATCACCCGCTTGAGATAGGGCAGCACGAAGGAGGAGCCCATCACCAGAAAGGCACCGACAAAGGAGACCCCGAGCAGGGTCGAGACGATCAGCTCCTCGTGGATGCCATCTTTTTTCATGGCGCCGCCGAGGGCGATCATCACGGTCACGAAGGAGAAGTTGACCGACTGGATGGAGAGCAGCCCCGAACCGATGGGGCCATAACGGTTCACCTGCAACCAGGTGCCGATGCCGGAGGCGATCATCGCCATGGAGACCAGATAGGCGGTGGTCTCGGTGGAGAGGCCCAGGGCGCCGCCGACGATCAGCGCCGGGGTCACCATGGGGACAAAAATCGCCAGTAGATGGGTCACTGCGCCCATCAGGGTTTGATAAAACGGGGGTTTGTCTTCCAGCTCGTAAATGAGATCCGAGTGCTTGCGTGTTGTTTTAGACATCGTGTTTGTCCCATCACACAGAATGTAGGCGGAGTACTCATTCCGCCGTCAGGCGCTGGGGGCGAGCTGGCGCCCGCCCCTCACCTTTTCTTTTGTTATGCCGACACTTTTTGCTCCAGCTTGCCCAGTTCGCGCAGGATCTGCTCCGGCGTGAAGTGCCACTTGCGCAACCAGACACCACAGGCGTCGTGGATGGCGGTGGCGATGGCAGGCGCCGCGCCGTTGACCCCGATCTCCGAGATGGACTTGGCGCCGTAAGGGCCGACCTTGTCGTCACTCGGTACCAGGAAGGCCCGAAAATCGCGCGGAATGTCGCCAATCTTGGGCGCGCCATAGCTCTTGAGATCCCGGGTGAGCGGGATGCCCTTGCTGTCGTAGCAGATCTCCTCGCTCATGGTGTGGCCGATGGCCCGCATGGTCGCCCCGTAGATCTGGCCGAGGGCCAGCTCCGGGTTGATGGGGGTACCGCAGTCGAGCAGGGCGTAGAACTTGTCGAGCCGGATCTCGCCGGTTCTGACGTTGACCGCCACCTCGGCGAAGTTGGCCCCATACGGGAAGGCAAGCTCAGAGGTGATGTAGCTGGCAGTGCCCACCAGAATGCCGAAGCCGGTACCTGTCTCCGCTTTGTGGGCCAGCTTGGCGAGGGTCACCTCCCCCTGCTTGCCGCGCACGATCCCCGGGTGAACCAGCTCCACATCCTCCACCGGCTCGCCCAGCATGGCGGCGCCGTGGAACAGGATCTTCGCCTTGAGGTTCTCTGCCGCCATCTTGGCCGCATTGCCGGAGAAGCAGGTACCTGACGAGGCGTAGGCTCCCTTGTCGAATAGCGCATGGTCGGTGTCGCCGGAGATGACATGCACATCGCTGAGCGGGCAACCGAGCACCTCGGCGGTCAGCTTGGCGACCACGGTATCGAGGCCGGTGCCGATATCGGCGCCACCGGAGTGGACGATAAAGGTGCCGTCCGATTCCAGCTTGACCATGCAGTTGGCCTGATCGATGTCCGGGATCCCCGATTTTTGCATGATGATGGCGACGCCACGACCGATCCGCCAATCCCCGTCGGCGGGTTTGGGGCTATCCCAGGCAATCAGCTCGCGACCCTGCTTGAGGATGGGCTCGAGGGCGCAACTGGCCGCATGGGGCACCGAGGTGGGCATCTTGCCCTCGCCGATGGCACCCAGCACTTTGAGGATGTCCCCTTCGTGCACCCGGTTGTGCTCCACCATGTCGAGCTGATCGATGCCGAGTTTCTCGGCAAGTTCCGCAATCGCCATGGTCAGCGCGAAGTTGCCCTTGGGCGCGCCATAACCCTGATAGGCGCCAGTCGGGCAGATGTTGCTGTAGTAGGTGTTGACGGTAAAGCGCACATTGTCGCACGGATAGAGCGGCAGAGAGAGCGCCGGGCCGTTGCTCGGCACCGTCAATGAGTGGTTGCCGTAAGGGCCGGTGTTGGCACGAAAATCCATCTCGATGGCGGTGATGGTGCCATCTTTCTTGGCCCCCACTTTCACCTTCACCTTGGCCACATGGCGGGAGGTGTTGCTGATGAACTCCTCTTCACGGGTATAGCGGAAGGTGACGGGACGGCCGGTGACCTTGGTCGCCCAGGCGCACACCTCTTCCAGCAGGATGTCCTGCTTGGAGCCAAAGCCGCCCCCTACCCGCTCCTTGATCACATGCACCTGGTGCTGCTTCATACCGACGATGCGCGCCACCTGACGGCGCACGTGCCACGGCACCTGGGTGGAGGCGTGAATGACCAGACGATCGCCATCCATGTAGGTGAAGCAGATGTGTGGCTCGGTCGGGCACTGCTGGGCCTGGGTCGATTCGTAGGTGCGCTCGACAATCTCGTCCGCCTCGGCAAAGCCTTTGGCCACATCGCCGATCTGGCCATGGACGCTGGCGGCCAGGTTCTCGTGCGGACGGGAACCGATGGGGAAGTTGATGATCATGTGCTCGTCGCCGCGGCGCACCGAGCAGGCGTTCTGCTGCTCCAGATCCGCCGGCGCACCGGCCATGTAGACGATGGGCTCGTCGTGCACCAGCGGTGCATTGGGAGCCATCGCCTCGTCAATGCTCATGACCGCCGGCAGCACCTGATACTCGACCTCGATGAGTTTGAGCGCGGCCAATGCGATGGCTTCGCTCTCGGCCACCACGGCGGCCACCCGATCCCCTACGTGACGCAGCTTGCGGCCAAACATGCGGCGATCCAGCGGTGACGGCTCGGGGGCGCTCTGGCCACCCGGGGTGTAGTAGATATCCGGGCAGTTGAGGTGAGTGATGACATGCACCACCCCCGGCATGGCTTCGGCGCGGCTCACGTCGAGTTTGGTGATCACCGCATGGGGATGGGGGCTGCGCAGCATCTTGATGACCAGCGCATCTTCAGTAACCCGATCCTCCACGTAGCAGGGCTTGGCCTGCACCATCTTGGCGGCGTCCACTTTCGGGCAGCTCTTGCCGATATGGCGCAGATCGTCACGAAACTCCGGGGCGATCTGGCACAGGTAATCGGGATCCTTCATCCGTGAACAGGCAAGCTCGATGGCCTGATAAAACTGCTGATAACCGCCATCGCGGTGAAACAGGCCCGAGAGGGCATCGTCGATTTGATCACGGGTGGGCTCGGGGTGGCGATCAAGCAGGTCGGTGACGATGAGCGCGGCGGCCGGATCGTTGTAGCCGGACTGCACCACGCCCACATCCACCATTGCCTGCTGCACCAGACTGAGCTGGTTCCAGCTGCCCAGCGACTCGGCGGTGCGCACCTCTGATCCATCCAGCTGGGCGGCGATCAGCAGGGAGGCGTTGATCACCTTGCCATTGAAGAGAATGGCATCGGAGCCGGCAAAACCGAAGCCGTCGTCACTGTTGCGCACCGAATGCATCCGGCACTGGTTGAACAGCACCCGTTGGGCATTGTCACCGGCCTTGCAGATGACGGTGCGCAGGGCACCGTTCAGGGTAAAGTTGAGTTCCATCATGCTTGCACCTCCTGCTGCTGGCAATCCACCAGCAGATCCGCCACTACCACGCCGGTGATATACCGCTTGTAACTTATGCTGCCCGCCAGATCTTCACGGGGCGCAATCAGCTCGCTTACGGCGGCCTCCAGCGCGACATCGTGCAGTTCGCGGCGCTCCAGATCCCGCAGACGCATCGGCTGCGGGGTGACGCCAGCGACAGCCACCCGCATCTCGCCAATGCTGTCGAGGGCCACCGCGGCAGTCATCACCGCCAGACCGTCGGCGTTGCGGCTGATGCGGCGAGTGGCGCAGCGCAGCGCGGGCTCCGGCAGCACCACCCCCAGCACCAGCTCCTTGCGCTGGCCGGCCAGATAGGCATCGATGGGTTGCAGCTGGTTGTTCTCCAGCACCACCACGGCTTCGAGGACCAGCAGTACCGGCAGCAGCGGGGAGTCCTGCTGTTGGCAGGCAATCTCGCCGCCGAGGGTGGCCTGATTGCGCACATGGCGGGAGTAGACAAACCCCAGCGCCTCGCACAGGGCTGCCGGGGTACGGGGGTCGTCTTTGAGAGCTTGCAGGGTGACGGTGGCGCCGATGTGGAGTTGACCATGCTGCTGCTCAATCTGGCCAAGTCCGAGCTTGTCCAGCGAGATGGCGACCTTCTTGTCGGTGCGGGTCGGGGCTGCGTTGAGCTTGCTGCCGCCCCCCATGTAGACGGCGTCGTTGCCAAAGCGGGCCTTGAGTTCCAAAGCCTGACCCAGTTGCTCGGGTCGGAAGAATTGCTCAATCATGTGTCGTCCTTACTCTTGCTGCCCGCCACCGGGGCGGGCAATCTAGTCCAAACGTGCGGAGGGTGGCCTCAGGCCAGCTGATCCATCCGTTGCCACAGGCGGCTCGCCACCTTGCTGGCCTGCTGATAAATGGGCTCGACGTCAAAGGCGAACTCGCGATCCTGATAGACCATGCGACCCTCGACCATCACGCTGTTGACCGAGGATGAGCCCATACCGAAGGCGAGATGGCCGCCGAGGTTGCGCGGCGCCAGCGGGGTCGGTGCGGCGTAGTCGAAGAGTGTGAGGTCGGCCTTGTAACCCGGCTCCAGGCGGCCAAATTTGGCGCCGAAGTTGCGCTCCAGCAGGGTGTTGCCGTTCCAGAGGAAGCGGGCAAAGCTGTCGGGCCAGAGCGCTCCGCCGGCATCCTTGTGTTTGAAGTAGGCGAACTTGAGCTCTTCGAGCATGTCGGAGCCGATACCATCGGTGCCCAACGCCAGATTGCGATACTCCGGCAGGTGCATGTTGTAGCCCACGTGGTTGTTCATGTTGGAGCGGGCGTTATGTACCAAGAAGGCATCGCGGCTGTTGAGCAGCTCGATGTCAGCCGGGCTCAGGTAGATGCCGTGGGCGATCAGGGTCTTGCTGTCGATAAGGCCAAACTCGTCCAGCCGGGCGATGGGCTCCTTGCCGTAGTGGTGGTGACCGTGGGCCATGTCGTAGCGGTCTTCCGCCACATGGATATGCAGACCACGACCGGTGACCTGCACCGCTTCGCGCAGCATGGCCAGCCCCTCGTCGGGCACGGTGAAGGGGGCGTGGGCACCGATATGGGCTTCCACCAGATAGGGTTCGCTCCCCTTGGCCTTGGCGGCATCAATGGCCTGCGCGAACAGGATGTTCTCCTCTACCCCGGCCTGCAGCTCGGCAAGGCCGCCGTTGCGATCCGTGGTTTCGAAGCAGATCATGCCACGCAGACCCGCCTCCATAAACCCTTTGCGCAGCACATTCAGGGAGCCCTTGATGAAGTTTGGCGAAGCGTGGTGGTCGATCACCGCACTGCAGCCGCTCTTGATCGCTTCCAGCGAGCAGATGAGGCCGCTGTAGTAGAGGGACTCCTCATCGAGCGCCCGATCGAGCCGCCACCAGAGGTTTTTCAGGGTGGAGATAAAGTCCGGGCAGGGGGCGATATTGGCCATGATCCCCCGCGACAGGCCTGAGTAGAAGTGGTTGTGGGCACAGACGATGCCCGGCATCACCAGCTTGCCCCCCATCTCCCGATAGTTGGCCTCCGGGTAGAGGGCCTGCAGATTGGGCCCCACCGCTTTGATAAGCGATCCTTCGATGGCGATATCCACCCCTTCCAGCACCCGGGTCGGCTCCAGCTGGACAGCGGTGACGTTCTTCAGAATAAACATGGTTTGCTCCTTCGCTTATTCGTGGTTCGCTCAGGCCTCGACGGCCCCCAGCAGGTAGTGGTGATGAGCATGGACATGGCTGATGATCCGGCACATGTCGCCAAGGGCCGCTGGCGCATCCTTGATCCGGCTCTGGGCGTCTATGGTCAGGCGATAGGTCTCGCCATCCTGACGCACCCGCAGTTCGCCACCGTCAGCCAGATAGAAACCGGGGTTGCGGCTGTTGTCGAAGTCCTCGGGCAGGCTGAAGATGGTGACCTTGTCCTGATAGGGCTTGCCCTGCCACGGGCAGAACTGGGCGCAGTTGCCACATTCATTGCAGTAGGCATCCAGGTGCAGGGTCTGGAACTGATCCTTGAAGCCCGGTACCGCGATGGCGACGTTGGCCCGGTTGGGGCAGACATCCACGCACTTGCTGCAGAGGTAGTTGCACTCGAGGCAACGGTGAGCCTCTTGCGCCACGAAGGCATCGCGTTCGCTCTTGTCAACCATGGTGACGGCGATGCTCCCCTTGCGGCGGTAGATCTCATCCTTGCCCGACGGCTGGATGGTCACTTCACTCTGCTGGCTGGCGATATGCTCGCGAGAGAGCACCAGATCCGCGGCGCGGCGGGCACCACCGATGGCACCGACGATGGAGGACGGGCCGCTCTGCACGTCACCGATCAGGAAGACGTTGCGACGGCTGGTTTCGCCGGTCTGGCTATCCACCTCAGGCCAGCCATCGCAGCCAAGAGGAATGCCCATCGCTTTCAATACTTCGCAGTCAGGCTGCTCGCCGATGGCGGTGATCAGGGCATCCATCTGCATCACTTCGGTCTGCTCGGTGGGCACAGAACGGCGGCGGCCCTGCTTGTCAGGATCCCCCAGCGCCATCATCCGCACGGTGAGCTTGCCATCTTTGTCAAAGCGCTCCGGATTGGTGAGGAAGCAGAAACGCACCCCATCCTCCACCGCTTCCAGAACCTCCTCGCGATAGGCGGGCATCTCTTTTTCGCTACGGCGGTAGATCACGGTGACATCGCTGACACCCGGCACCTTGAGGGCGGCGCGGGCACAGTCCATGGCGGTGTTACCGGCGCCGATCACCGCCACATGGCGGCCCAGCGGCAGCGGTTTGCCCTGATTGAAGCTGCGCAGGAAGTTGAAGGACTTGTAGACCCGATCATGTCCCCCTTCGAGGCGCATGCCGCCATTCTTGTCGGCACCGATGCCGACGAAGACATAGGTAAAGCCCTGGGCGTGCAGCTTGTCGACGGTGAGCGCCGGATCGCAGCCAAACTCGAACTTGACCCCGTGGGCGGCGACAAAGTCGATATCGTGCTGGATAAGCTCGGCCGGGATGCGGAACTCGGGGATGATGTGCTTGACTACGCCACCGGCATCCGCTTCGCGCTCGAACACGGTGACCGGATGGCCGGCGCGGGCCAGGAAGTAACCGGCGGAGAGACCGGCAGGCCCTGCGCCAATCACCGCAACCGGATGCTTGTCACCGCTGCCTGCCGGTTTGTGCCAGCGCGCCTTGTACCCTTCCCAGCCGCGTTCCAGTGCCACCTTTTTCAGCTCACGGATATTGAGCGCGCTGTCGTAGTCGAGGCGGGTGCAGTTGTACTGACACTGGTGATCGCAGATATGACCGGTGATGGCGGGCAAGGCGTTGCGCTGATAAATCAGCTCAAGGGCTGCCACATACTCCCCCTCGCCCATCAGGCGAATGTACTCGGGGATATCCTGGTGCACGGCGCAGGCGGTGACGCAGGGCGCCACGTAGCAGTCAGTCAGCGGCAGACCGCCCCCCACTTCGATGCGATCCTCGGACTTCCACTCCTTCTGGGTGTAATCCATGGTGAGGGCCTTGGCGGCCAGCGCCTCCAGCTTGGCCACATCCACCTGACTCATGGCCCAGCTGTCGGAGGCGTCGATCTCTTTGAGACACTCGATCTGGCGCAGGTAGCCGCCCGGTTTGAGCAGGTCGGTGGCCATGGTGATGGGGCGGATACCGGTCTCGAAAATCTCGGCGATGTTGAACTTGCTGGCACCACCGGAGTAGGAGATGGGCAGCTTGCCATCGAAGGCGCGAGACAGCACGGCCGCCACGTTGATGGAGAGCGGGAACAACGCGCGGCCGGACATGTACATCTCATCGCCGGGCAGCGCCCCCTTGCGGTTGATGGTGCCAAGGGTGTTGGTCAGCTTGACCCCGAAGGTAAGCCCCTTCTCGCCCCCCAGCGCCATCAATCTGGTCAGCATCGCCTTGGCCTGATCCAGCTTGAGGTCGTGATCGAACGACTCTTCGCTCAGACCAATGTAATCAAAGCCACAGGTATCGAGGATCTCGCGCACCCGCGGGTAGCCCAGCAGGGTCGGGTTCAGTTTGACGAAGGTGTTGAGCCCCTTCTCTTCCAGCATGTAGCGGCAGATGGCCTCAATTTCGTTCGGCGGGCAGCCGTGCATGGTAGAGAGGGTAACGCCGTGCACCAGATTGGCCGGGATGCGCTCCACCAGCTGTTGCAGGCGATCGCGCCGCGCCCCCAGTCCCAGCTCGGCGATAAATTGCTCGTCAGCCACCAGCTCGCGCAGCACCTGCTGGTACTCGGCAAACTTCGGACTTTGGCTTGCATCCATCAGGCTGTGGATGAACTGCTGCATCGGTGGCTGTTTGATGCCATCGAGGTTGTAACCCACGCTCATGTTGAAGATAAAGGACTTGGCCTCCCCGTCGAGACGGGGATCAAACACCTCCTCCAGCAGATAGAGGGCAAACCAGGCTTTCAGATACTCGTCAAACGCCTTGGGCAGGGTGAACTCGGTAGACCACTCGGTATTGAAGCACTCGTCTTCGGCATCGATGCAGGGCTTTTCCAGTTCGAGACGGTCCAGGATCTGCACCGTCTTGAGCTCGATAAAGCGCCCGCCAGTCAGCCAGGAGGTGACGATGTTCTGGGCCAGCTGGGTATGGGGGCCGGCTGCCGGGCCAATGGGGGTCTCGCAGGTTTCACCGAACACCTTGATCTTGCGCTCGTCCTGCTTGCGATAGAATTGCGCGGCGGGAATACCGAAAATGCTCTGACTCTCTTTATATTCCGCAAAAATACGGGTCAGCAGGTTCTTGAACGGAACGGGTCGCATAATATCGCCCATGGCTATCTCCTTGCAGCTGTTCTGCCCATTGGCAGCATGAATAAATGGGGTATCCCGCACGGGTGTTCCCCCTTGGCAAGGAGAAGAGCAACAATCAGGCCACTACAGTTACAAAACTATTTTTTACGGTAAAAGCGTGAGACAGCTCCAATTAATGGAGAGAATTTACGATGCCACCATTATGGGTATTGCGAGTAGTTATCAATCACTCTGAAATTTACTTAATGAGCAGTTCAAAAAGAACTCGCCCTATCAGATCAAGTGCGAGAAATATCACTTTGATACGCCATTTATCTCACCGTTATCTTTTTAAACTGGGTTATTTCGTGGGCTCGCTCTCATTTTCAAGAATGCCACCCAGCAGCGCCTGATAGCGCTCCGGGGTATCCACATCAAACAGGATGGCGGGGCTGTCGACGGGCACCATACGGTGGGGATGCCCTTGCAACCAGCGCCGTACCGACGACTGCACCGGGGCCGCTGCCAACTCGCGGGCAAGGGATTTTGGCAGCAACACCGGATGACCCGCCTCCCCCTGCCAGGTGGGAAAGAGTATCTCACAGCCCCGTGCCTGCCAGAGCTGTTGATAGACATCGCGCGGGATACAGGGGAGATCCCCATGGCTGATAAAGAGGTAGTCAGCGTCACTGGCCGCCAGGGCAGAGCGGATGGAGCTGCCCAGCCCCTGCCGATAGTCGGGATTGTGGACAACAACAATATCCGGCCGTGCTCC
Organism: Aeromonas sp. JL9; assembly: GCF_024436075.1. NCBI lineage: Bacteria > Pseudomonadati > Pseudomonadota > Gammaproteobacteria > Aeromonadales > Aeromonadaceae > Aeromonas > Aeromonas sp. JL9. Next base: position 43,334 of record NZ_JANFNV010000025.1, read on the forward strand.
ATAACGCCCTTGAAGTTCCTCGCCACGATAGCCCACCACCAGAATAACGCGCTGACAAAAAGCCAGGGCATTTTTGAGACTTGCATCAAGCATTGTCCCCTGGCAATAAGGTAGCATCATTTTCCATGTACCCATTCGGGAAGATAAACCCGCCGCCGTTATTATACAGTCACACTGCACTTGTTCCTGGCAACGTTGTTTTCCACTCCCTTCGATATTTATTTTGGTCGTCATTATGTCGCACCCACATGTTGTTGCTATCGCATTTCCAGATATAGATCCGCTATTAAACCCGCTCACCAAAAATATTGATAGCCATACCACCTTAATTAGCCTCTGCGGCGCCGGTGGAAAAACCAGCACCCTGTTCTGGCTGGCGGAATATTTTTATCAACAGGGTAAAAGGGTGCTAATTACCACCACCACCAGGATGTTTCTGCCTGCCCCGTCACACTATCGGGAATTGATTATCGAGACGGATCCCGTTCGTCAACTTACCCGCTGTCAGGCGCTCCCGGATGGCCCGGCGCTGGTTGCCCTGTTCAGCCATCTCGACGAGCGCACCGGAAAGGTGGCGGGCCCCACGCCCCAGCAGATTGATCTCATCAAGGGGCAGCAGCGCTTCGATCTGATCCTGGTCGAAGCGGATGGCGCCCATCACAAGTTATTGAAAGTGCCCGCTTTGCACGAACCTTGCATTCCTCAGCACAGTGATTGGGTGATCGCCCTAACGGGCGGCGCCATGGTGGGGGCCAAGGCCGACCCGCAGCAGATCCACCGCTGGGCAGAGCTTCAGGCCCTGTGCGGGATAGAGGCCGGTGACCCCCTCGACTGGGCCCTGTTTCACCAGCTGCTCTCCCACCCCGAGGGGCTGTTCAAGGGCACCCCGGCCAGGGCGCGCCGGATCTGGTTTATCAATGGGGATTATCAAAATGAGGCGTCGTGGCTCGATGAATTGATAAAGCTGCATAGCCGCCACCCCGAGATCTATGCCATCTGGCAGGGGGCGGTTCGCGAGCCACAGCCCATTCGCCACGCACTCGGTTACTTCGCTCAGGATGAGGCTCAGCCGCCTCGCCCATGATGGTTTAAGGATAAGAAGAGGTACCTTATGAATCTGTTTGCACACGCAGCCCGACTGGAACAGGAGAACATTCCCTTTGCCATGGCCCAGATCATCGAGAGCCGTGGCTCCACCCCCCGCCATCAGGCCCAGATGCTGGTAATGGCCGATGGCCAGATCCTCGGCACCATCGGCGGCGGCATGATCGAGCGGCTGGTGATCGAGGAAGCGATGGCCGCCATTGCCGAGCGCAAGCCGCGCATCTTCCACGGCCGGATGGCGCGCAACGGCGAACATGCGGTCGGGTCGGATTGTGGCGGCGCCATGTCGGTCTACATCGATGTCTATGGCCTGCGCCCCCGTCTGGTACTGATCGGCGCCGGTCACGTCAACCGGGCGCTGGCCCATGCCGCCGCGCCACTGGGTTTTGATATCCATGTGGGTGACTGTTTTGAAGGGAGCCTCAATCCCGATAACTTCCCCGTCGGCACTCACCTCAAACAGGCTGATACCATCAGCGCGGTGATCGAGGCGCTGGCCATCGAGCCCGTCAACTTCGTCATCATCGCCACCAACCATCAGGACAAGGAGGCGCTGGAGCGGCTCATCAATCGCCCCCTCGCCTATCTGGGGCTGCTCGCCAGCAAGCGCAAGGTGCAGACCTTCACCCAGGCGCTGCGCCAACAAGGGGTGAGTCTGGAGCAGTTGCAGCGGCTGCACGCCCCCATCGGCTACAACATAGGTGCCGAAACCCCCGAGGAGATCGCCATCAGCATCCTCGCCGAGCTGCTGCAGGTGAAAAACGGCAAATCGGGTGGGCTGATGCAGGATGACGTGCGCCTTAAGCGGGATCAACTGGTGGTGATGCGCGGCTCCGGCGATATCGCCACCGGCGTCGCGTTGCGGCTGCACAATGCGGGCTTCAAAGTGGTGATGCTGGATCTCGACAAACCCACGGTGATCCGCCGCACCGTCGCCTTCGCCCAGGGGATGTTCGACGGCGAAACCAGTGTCGAGGGAGTGCGCGCCAAGCGGGTTGAGAGCGTCGAACAGGCGTTCGAGCAGCTGGATCGGGGCATCATTCCGCTGCTGGTTGACCCCGACTGCGCCACCCTCGCCGAGCTCAAGCCCCGCTATCTGGTGGATGCCATCCTCGCCAAGCAGAACCTCGGCACCCACAAGGAGATGGCCCCCATTACGGTGGCCCTTGGCCCGGGCTTTGAGGCGGGGCGCGACTGCGATGCGGTGATCGAGACCAACCGTGGCCACCATCTGGGGCGTGTCATCTATCAGGGCCCCGCCCAGCCTAACACCGGCATTCCCGGAGTGATCGAGGGGCACTCCGCACGCCGGGTGGTGCGAGCCCCCGTCGCCGGAGTGATGAAGAGCATTATCAAGCTCGGCGATCTGGTGCAGGAGGGGGATGTAATCGCCCATGTGGAGGACGCTCCCATTATCGCGCCGCTCTCGGGCATGGTGCGGGGACTGCTCAGCGATGGCATCGAAGTGCCGGTCGGCTTCAAGATTGGCGATATCGACCCGCGCGGCGAGCGCGCCGATGCCACCACCGTCTCTGACAAGGCTCGCGCCATCGGCGGCGCCGTGCTGGAAGCCATGATGCATCTGGCCCAGCGCCGATAACGGCTCTTCGCGTCCCTCTTCAGCACCAAGTTCAGCACCAAGCAAAAGCCCCACCATGATGGTGGGGCTTTTTTCGGCCTGTCGGTTGATGCAGCACCTTTACATCAGGAGAACCTGCATCACGACCGGGTTCGTTGCAATCGCCAGGCTCGCACCGCCAGCACAACCAGAGTGATGGCGGTGAGCGGCAATACAAAACCGGTTAGCGCTGCGCTGAACTGACCTTGCAGCGGACTGGATGTAGCGTGGAGGATCAGCCAGCAGGTGTAGCCGATGTAGTAGGCCAGAAACAGCGCCCCTTCCCAGCGGGCGATGGTGTAACCGGTAAAGAAGATGGGCAGGCAGGCAAGCGCCACCGCAATCATTACCGGAATATCGAACTGAAGAGCGGTGGCCGACACTTCAAGCCCACCGGGAGTGACGATGGAGGTAAGCCCCAGCACGCAGAGGATATTGAAGATATTGCTGCCCACCACGTTCCCCACAGCGATATCCCGCTCCCCGCGCAGGGCTGCAACGATGGAGGTCACCACTTCGGGCAAGGAGGTACCGGCCGCCACTATGGTCAAGCCGATGATCAGATCGCTCACCCCGAAGTAGTGAGCAATCTCCACTGCACTGCCAACCAGCAGGCGGGAGCCGAGGATCAGCAGACCCAGACCTGCGGCAATAAAGAGCAGATTGCGCAACCAGTTGCCCGCCGTACTCGCTTCACGGGTACCAAACTCCTGCTCGTACTCCGCCTGCACCGCTTTGTTTTCCCGTCGACTCTGGACAAAGAGAAACCCGGTGTAGGCGATGATGCCGGCAAACAGCAGCGCCCCTTCCAGTGGCGCAATACGGCCATCGTAGCCCAGCAACAACACCAGAAAAGAGACCACTATCATCAAGGGAACGTCGAGACGTACCAGTTGCTGGGAGACGGTCAACGGTACGATCAGTGCCGAAATACCTAAAATAAACAGCACGTTGAAAATATTGCTGCCGACCACGTTACCCACGGCGATCCCCGCCTGCCCCTCGAGGCCCGACTGGATGCTCACCGCCAGTTCGGGGGCACTGGTACCAAAAGCCACTATGGTCAAACCCACCACCAACGGGGAGATGCCCATCATGGTGGCAAGGCGCGCCGCCCCCCGCACCAGAGATTCGGCCCCCATCACCAGACACACCAGCCCCACGGCCAACCACACCAGCGTCATCATACGGTTTCATCCTTGCCGTTACGTTTGTTGAAATAATCAAAATGAATCAAATACCTGCGCGTCAACACAGCTATGTAGCGCCATTGTAACGAGGGGCAAGTTCCCTGTCGTGGGCTCTTTTGAGAGCCATTTATCGTGCCACTGGCCAGCCTGTTGTCACTCAGCCGTGCTTGATACGGGTCTCCCCCGCCACCGATACCACGGAGCGCTTGCCCTTGCGGCTAATCACCAACAGCGCCAGTACGATAAGGGCGATGCCGCTCCCCTCCACCGGCCCCGGGTTTTCCCCCAGCAGCCACCAGGAGAGCAGCACACCGGTCACCGGCACCGCCAGAGTGCTGAGGCTGGCAATCCCCGCTGGCAGTTTTTTCAACACAAACAGCCAGAGACTCCAGGCGATGGCGGTGGCGAAGATGGCGCTATAGGCCAGCGCCCCCATCACGTAGGGCTGCCAGTCGATGGGGCGCTCCGGCACCAGCCACGCCACCAGTGCCATCACTATGGTTGCGTAGATCATCTGCCAGGTGGTGAGGGACATCAGATCCACCGAAGGGTGGCGGGCATACATCCGCTTGGCGATGATGGCGCTGATCCCCCAGCAGATGCCGGAGAGGATCGCCAAGAGCGCGCTCTTGAGGGATTCAAGGTGCAGCTGCCAGGGCTGGATCACCAACAGCAACCCGCAGGCCGCCACCCCGACCGCCAGATAGTGCAGCTTGCGCATCCGCTCCCCCAGAAAGAGCGCCGCGAAGATCACCACCCAAAACGGCATGGTGTAACTCAAAATGGCCACCTTGCCCGCCCCACCGCTGATCAGTGCCCACTGGGCCAGCCCCACCATGCCGCAGGTCTGGAACAGGGCGATGGCCAGGGTATAGCGAAACGGGGTGGGTTTGAGATAACGGCGCCCGCGCAGGGCCAACACCAGCAGCAGAACCAGAGATCCGCACAGGCAGCGCAGGGCGGTGAACTCGAAGGCCCCCGCGTAGAGCATCACCTGCTTCATCACGATCCAGCTGTAACTCCAGATAGCGGTGAGCAGGACTAACCCCCCCAGCGCCGCCATATTGATCTTTCCACTCATCTCTCACCACGCATAGCTCTGCCTTTCGCCTTTTGTTCCGATGGGCCAACCCTTATCGGGGTGGCTATCTTACCCCTGTGCTGGCGGGCTGCCCATTCCCTACGGGCGAATAGCCTATGGGCAAATTGCCTGTGAGCAAATCGACCTCAGCCACGGCAGCGCCCGAGCCAAAAACAGCAGGGGGCCAAGGCCCCCTGTCTATCAACCCGTCATCGCGCAGCACGCTACAGGCTGATCACGGTCCCGGTCTTGCCTGCGATCCCCTCGGCTGCCTTCTCCAGCAGGGTGATGAGAGATTTGCGCCCTGGCAAGGATGTGGCGAACGAGAGCGCCGCCTCCACCTTGGGCAGCATGGAGCCTTTGGCAAACTGCCCCTGGGCGATAAAGCTGTTGGCATCGGCCACGCTCAGGGTATCGAGCCACAGCACCTCGGGCTTGCCGAAGTTGATGGCAACCTTCTCTACCGCGGTAAGGATGATCAGCATGTCGGCGTCAATCAGTTCCGCCAGCTTGGCACTGGCCCAATCCTTATCGATCACCGCACTGGCTCCGCGCAGGTGATTGCCTTCGCGCAGCACCGGAATGCCGCCGCCACCAACTGTGATCACCACCTGACCGGCTGCCAGCATGGCGGAGACGGTCTCCTTCTCGATGATGTCGACGGGTTTGGGAGAGGCCACTACCCGGCGATAGCCGCGACCGGCGTCCTCTTTGAGCCGCTCGCCCTTGGCCATCAGCGCCTCGGCCTCCTCCTTGCTGAAGAAACCGCCGATGGGCTTGCTGGGGTCGAGGAAGGCGGGATCATTTTTATCCACCTCAACTTGCGTCACCAGCGTGGCAACCGGCTTGTGAATGCCGCGTTCCAGCAAGGCTTCGCGCAGGGCATTTTGCAGGTCATAACCGATATAACCCTGACTCAGGGCCACGCAGACCGACATGGGCAGATGGGGGGATTTTGGCTCGTGGCGGGCCGCCACTTCGAACGCCTGCTGGATCATCCCCACCTGCGGCCCGTTGCCGTGGGTGACCACCACCTCGTGCCCTTGGGCGATAAGGTCGGCGATAGTGTGCGCCGTGCTCTGCACCGCCTTCATCTGCTCGGGCAGGTTGTTGCCCAGCGCATTGCCACCAAGGGCCAGTACGATTCTCTGTTTCATCTTGTTATCTCCAGTGATGGGACAAGCCGGCGCAATACCGGCCCACCTTTCGTTGTTCACATAACCTTGCTGCACTGTCTGTTTCGAACGGATTGTCAGCCAGCAACCGCGGGGCAAGGCAAGTGCAGATCAGGCACCAACGCCGGATCAAAGGGCTCTCTGGCCAGAAAGCGGCCATGCCCCCGTTGTCCGGTAAATTCGCCGTCGCGGGCCACGATCTCGCCGCGACTGAGGGTCATCCTGATCTGGCCGGGACAGCGCATCCCCTCATAGGGGCTGTAGTCGCCGTTGTCGTGCAACTGTTGATGGGAAATCAGGGTCTCGCCACGGGGATCCATCAGCACCAGATCGGCGTCGGCCCCCGGTTGCAGATTGCCCTTGCGCGGCCAGAGGCCAAACAGGCGCGCCGGGTTGGCGCTGGTGAGGGCCACGAAGCGTGATGGCGAGATGCGCCCTCCGAGCACCCCGTGGGCAAACAGCAGCAGCATCCGGTTCTCGACCCCGGGCAAGCCGTTGGGGCAGCGGCTGAAATCGCCGCCCGAGAGGGTCATGCGCTGGGCGTGGGAGAAGTTGCAGTGATCGGTCGCCACCGTGTCGATGTCGCCAGCTGCGATACCGACCCACAGCTTGTCCTGCTCGCGGCGCGAGCGCAGCGGCGGGCTGAGCAGATAGTCGACTCCGTTCTCCCGGTAGTAGCAGGAATCATCCAAAAGCAGATATTGCGGGCAGGTCTCCACCCAGACTCGCTGGCCCTGACGGCGCGCCAGTTTCAGATACTCCAGCCCCAGTCCGTTTGAAAGGTGGACGATATAGAGCGGCGCATTGCCAGCGAGCCCCGCCAGATTGATCATCCGGGCGATGGCCTCCGCCTCGCACTCCAGCGGGCGGCTTTGAGGGTGATACCAGGGCTCATGATGGCCAGCGGCGAGCAGGGCCGCCCGGCGCGCCGCGATGGCGGCATCATTCTCGGGATGGACGGTGGCGAGCGCCCCCACCTCCTTGAGGCGGGCCAGGGCGCGCAGCACGTCATGGTCCCCCAGCTTGTACTGGTAGGTGAGATAGAGCTTGAAGCTGCTGATCCCCTCCTCCTGCACCATGGCGGCCATCTCAATAAGGATGGCGTCATCCACATGCTGGATCACGCCGTGAAAGCTGTAGTCGACCACCGCCTGATCGGCGGCGTAGTCGTGATAGCGGGCCAGCTGGTGATGCAGATTGCACCCCGCCGGGCCAAATCCCATGTGGTCGATGATGGTGGTGGTGCCACCACAGGCGGCGGCACGGGTACCGCTGAAAAAGTCATCGCAACTGCGGGCAATCCCGACATCGATGTTGAAGTGGGTGTGGACGTCGATGCCACCCGGCATTACATAGCAGCCGCTGGCATCGATCACCTCGGTTTCGCTATCGGGCTGGATAGCGGCGGCGCGCGCGCGGATCACCCCGTTCTCGATCAGCAGATCCTGACGATATTCACCCTGTGCATCGACCAGCACGCCGTTCTTGATCAGCCGTTTCATCCCCACCACCTCGAACATCACATCGCTTCAAACAGCAAGGCCCCGCCTCAACACAGACGGGGCACTTGCCACATTTGCCACAGCCGGACGGCGATAGCAGTCACCGCCCGGCAGACCCCTTACTTGTCCAGCTCGGCCAGATAGAGCATGGGGATCACGGCGTACATGGCGGCGCACTTGACCAGATGCTCTTTCCAGGTCTTCTCGTTCGGCGCATGGGCTTCCGGCTCTTTACCCGGACCAAAACCGATGACCGGAATGCCGTGGCGACCCATGATGGAGACCCCGTTGGTCGAGAAGGTCCACTTGTCCACCACCGGCGCCTTGTTGAACAGCTGGGTGTACGCCTTGGAGAGGGTTTTGACGGTGATGTGATCCTCTTCCACTTTCCAGGTCGGGAAGTAGCACTCGGTCGGGTAGACCAGACCGGTGTAGGCCGGACGATCGTACTGGTACATGGAGACCTCGGCACCGGCGGCTTTTACCGCTGGCAGGGCACGGATCTCGTCCAGCGCACCTTGCCAGGTCTCGCCCCAGGTCAGACGACGGTCGATGGAGACGGCGCAGCTGTCGGCCACGGCGCAGCGGCTTGGCGAGGTGAAGAAGATCTCGGAGACGGTCAGGGTGCCCTTGCCGAGGAAGTCATCGTTGCCGAGGTTGTGGCTCAGCTCCTGCAATTCGCCGAGGATCGGGCCCATCTTGAAGATGGCATTGTCACCGCGCTCCGGCGCAGAGCCGTGGCAGCTGACGCCCTGCACCTCGACGCGGATCTCCATGCGGCCGCGTTGGCCACGGTAGATCTGGCAGTCGGTCGGTTCGGTACTGACCACGAACTCGGGGCGGATCTTGCTCTGCTCGATGATGTACTGCCAGCAGAGACCGTCACAATCCTCTTCCTGCACGGTACCGGTCACCAGCAGGGTGTACTGATCTTCCAGTCCCAGATCCTTGATGATCTTGCCGGCATAAACCATGGAGGCCATGCCGCCTTCTTGGTCAGATGCGCCGCGACCGCCGATGATCTCGTGATCCTCCATCCCCTCATAGGGGTCGAAGGTCCAGTTGGCGCGGTTGCCGACACCGACGGTATCGATATGGGCATCCATGGCGATCAGGTGCGGACCGTGGCCGATATAGCCCAGCACGTTGCCCATGGGGTCGATCTCGACCTTGTCAAAGCCAACCTTCTCCATCTCCTGCTTGATGCGCAGCACCACGCGCTCTTCATCGCAGCTCTCGCTCGGGATGGCGATCATGTCGCGCAGGAACTGACTCATCTCGGCCTTGTACTGGTAGGCCTTCTCCAACACCATTTCAAACGGAATTTGCTTGCTCATTGTGATTCTCCATAACAACTGAGAGTGCGCGGCCTGTTCATCGGCAGCGCCCTGTGCCCGTTACCGCGCCCCGTTGGCGAGGCGCGATCAGTTCTTTGATTCGTGGTTGCTTACTCGCAGCCGAGGTTACTCGCAGGCGGGATGTTTGCCTTCCCACACCACTTCCCGATAGTGGGTCACATCGGTGTCCCCTTCGGTGTTGATGATCAGCACGACCGAGTTGCTATCCAGTCCGAGGCGAGTCATCAGCGCCGCGCGATCAGGGTGGTGACGCACTGCCGCCAGCACGCCGGTACCGACCGAGCCGGATTCGCCGGAGATAATGCGCGGATCATTGCCAAGGGGGTTGCCCAGCACCCGCATGCCCAGCGCCGACACCTTGTCGTGGCAGGAGATGAACTGGGTGGTGCAGCTTCTGAGCAGCGGCCAGCCAAGCGGATTGGGTTCACCGCAGGCGAGACCCGCCATGATGGTGCGCATGTCGCCCCCCACGTTGACCATCTCCCCCGCCACACCGGAGCGGTAGATGCAGTCGGCCTGATCCGGCTCGACGACTATGCTGTGCAGGTTTTTCGCCCCGAAGCAGTCCACCAGATAGCCGAGCACGCCGCCCGCCAGCGCCCCGACCCCGGCTTGCAGCAGCACGTGGGTGGGCTGCTTGATGCCCATGGCCTGCATCTGCTCGACCGCTTCGTCGGCCAGAGTGGAGTAACCCTGCATGATCCAGGTCGGGATCTTGGTGTAGCCCTCCCAGGCGGTGTCCTGCACTATGTGCCAGCCGCGCTCTTCGGCCATCTTCATGGTCAGGCGCACGGTATCGTCGTAGTTCATATCGGTGACAATGCACTCGGCACCGAGGTTGAGGATGTGATCCACCCGCTCCTGGGCCGAGCCCTTGGGCATGTAGACCACCGCATGCTGACCCACCTGCTTGGCGGCCCAGGCAACGCCGCGACCATGGTTGCCATCTGTGGTGGTGGCGAAGGTCATCGGCTCCTTGATGGTGCGTTTGATGAGATCGAAGGAGAACTCCTCGATGGCCACCCCGTATTTTTCACAGAGCAGGTTGGCGATGGCATAAACGCCACCCAGCATCTTGAAGGCATTGAGGCCAAAGCGCTTTGACTCATCCTTGACCAATATATTTTTCACCCCGATATAGGCGGCCAGATCTTTCAGGTCGCACAATGGGGTCGGCTCATAACCGGCCAGTTTTTTATGAAAAGCGCGAGCTTTTTGTGCTTCAACACGGGAAAACAGCAGTGATGGCTCGGCGGTAAAAAAGCGGTTATCGGCAATATCCATCTTCAGCGAAAATTGGGACATGCTTACCTCACTAGGCGTTACCTGACAAAGAGCTGCCTCGCCGGGAGATCCGTTATTCAGATACCACGGGGAGAAAACTCGAAATAATGAATTCGACAGCGTGGGCAGGATGAATATTCACCCTGCCCTGCTGTTATTTATTTCACCCGTTTTTGCGCCTCTTTAATCAGATTTTCCAGGGTCTCTGCCGGGGCGGAGAATTTACGGGCCATGATCATGGCGGCGATAATATAGGGCTTCCAGCTCGCCTCTTTGTAGGTGGCGATACGGTATTTCTCGAATACCCCTTCGGTCACTTCGCCCTCTTTGCAGGAGACGCCGGAAATATCGGCCGGCAGGCAGTGCATATAGAGCGCTTCGCCACCCTTGGTGAGCTTCATCATCTCCTCGGTGCAGTGCCAATCCTTGTGCTTGGCGTTCTGCTCCAGGCAGTGTTTTTCCAGATCTTTCAGGCCGGCGTGGTCATTGGCACGCAGCAACTCGGTGCGCTGCTCCATCACCTTGTAGGGAGCCCAGGACTTGGGATAGACGATATCCGCATCCTTGAACGCCTCTTCCATGGAGGTGACCTGACGGAAGCTGCCGCCGGAGGCCTTGGCGTTCTCCTTGGCCACTTCGATCACGTCCGGGATCAGGTCATAGCCTTCCGGATGGGCCAGGGTCACGTCCATGCCAAAGCGTGTCATCAGACCTATGATGCCCTGCGGCACGGAGAGCGGCTTGCCGTAGCTCGGGGAGTAGGCCCAGGTCATGGCAATCTTCTTGCCCTTGAGGCTCTCCAGGCTGCCGAAGTGCTCCTGCAACCAGGCGAGATCAGCCATCGACTGAGTCGGGTGATCAATGTCGCACTGCAGGTTGACCAGTGCCGGACGCTGGGGCAGTACCCCCTTCTCGAACCCTTCATCCAGTGCCGCGCCCACTTCACGCATATAGGCGTTACCGGCACCGAGGAACATGTCGTCACGGATGCCGATGGCATCTGCGCAAAACGAGATCATGTTGGCCGTTTCACGGACGGTCTCGCCGTGGGCGATCTGGGATTTGCCCTCATCCAAATCCTGCTGGGCCAGACCGAGCAGGTTGAGGGCGGAGGCGTAAGAGAAGCGGGTTCGGGTGGAGTTATCGCGGAAAACCGAGATACCGAGCCCGCTATTAAACAGTTTGGTAGAGATATTTTCGGCGCGCAGGGTCTTGAGGGATTCGGCCAGTTTCAATACCAGCTCCAGCTCCTGAGGAGTTTGTTCCCAGGTCAGCAGAAAATCTTTTTCATGCAGGTTGGATTTGAGTGCTCTGATCTCTTTGATTAATTCGTTAACTGCTTTCATCGTTCGCCCCAATCATTGGATGAGATATGGATAGCTCCCCTTTCACTCACGATGTCACCAGCATCCCGGTTGTGGGTGAGCTCATCGGTTAGCGTCGATGTAAGGCAATCAATAAGCGTGCCAAACTAAAAAAATGCAGGCAGATATTAATAAATGGCGAAAGTTTGTGATGCAGAGCACAAAAACGGCGGTTATTTCAGCGATTTATTCCATAAAAAGGTGAGCGGAACGGCCAAGCCATAAAATAGCCGAGTGATAATAATCAGAGGCAATATCCCTGCGTCGCTGAGAATTATCATCAACGGTCAGTTTCAGGGGCTGAAATGATATAACCGCGCTGACCGTTATCATTATGATAATGCCGTGCAGTGACTTGCTCTTTTGTTACGACCTCTTCTGCAGAAATGTCTCGGCCATCTCGCCGCCCCTGCACTCCCGTATCACCTCTCGCCTTATCTTCCGGCCACATCGCTGGGCGCGGTTGGCCCAAGGTGCTAACGTGAATACGCCAGCTGTGCATCTGTATCGGATGCTCAGGTGAGGCCGACGTTCACTGCCGCAACTGCGCGGATGAACCTGCATGACTTACATCTTTGAGGGATTATCTATGTCCAGGAATGCTGCTCTGCTCATCACCCTGACCCTGATCGGTATCACCCCTGCCCACGCCATCAGTGCCAAATATGCCGAGCAACTGGAGCGATCCGGTTGTACCCAGGTCACCGAGGCGCAGGGCTGTGACATTCACAAAACCAAAGCGGAAAATGCCAAGGCGGGATTTGGCGCGGCCGCCCCGGCCGCGGAGGGCGGTCTGGATCTGAGCTATGAGCAGAAGCTGGAGCGCTCGGGCTGCACTCAGGTGAGCGAGCTCAATGGCTGCGATATCAACAAAACCAAGGCTGAGAACGCGGCAACCAGCGGCAGCCCCTATGCGGGCAACTGGATCGCCACCTTCCCCCAAACCGGCGCCACCGTGGCCAATATCCGCATCGATGGCAAGGATCAGGTGTGGGTCAACGACAAGAAGGTCAATGCCAAGAAATCCGATGGCGCGCTGGTGTTCAAGGATGGCATGGTCATCTACACCATTCAGGGGGATCGCCGCATCAAGGGTGAAGATGGCTGGGTCGATAATGATGCCGGCACCAAGGGGCCCATCAACGCCAAGTAAGCAGCTGACCACGAAATGACGGGGAGCACAGGCTCCCCGTTTCACCCCTGATTGCCCATCTCTTCCAATGACCAGCTCCGCCAATGAGGGGCCAGAATCAATACCTCCTGCTCCAGCCAAGTCCCGTCTGTGATAAATTTATCGAGCCAGGGAACGCCTGCCGGCGTGCCATGATCATCAACCTGATCAGCCTGCGTCGTCACACGCCAGGGCACCTTGCCACTGTCCGTTGCAAAGGTGCGAACAGGGCGGGCATAGTGCTCCAGATAAGGTTGCAACTCACAGGGAAGCCAGAGCATGGCCGGTCGATTTAGCTCACGCGCCAGCTCGATGGCAATATCGATACCCCGTTGATCGAGATCGCCAAAATGGGCCCACTGCACGCCCGCAGGCAGCAGCGGGATCAGCTGTTTGGCCAGGGTGGTATTGCGACCGGGAGCAAAGAGCAGCATTTGCCCGGGTTGCAGCGGGTAGTCGACAAAGGCCCCCTTGTTCTCCACCGTAATGACCCGCTCCCCTTGCCAGCCGATGGCCGCCAGCGTGCCCAGAGTCCGCTCCGGCAACGCCAACTCCCCCAGCAGCGCCATCATTGCCGTCATATCGTGCTGCTGACCCTGCTGATCGACCAGTGAGAGCGGTTCGAGGGTACGGATGCGGATCACCTCATCCTGCGTGAGCGACAATTCCGCAAGCTGTGGCGCGGCAAGGGATGCTGACCGCGAATGCTTGCTGTCCCCATGCCAGAGGGCATAAAAGCAGGCCTGATTAAGCCGTGCAGGCAAACTCACTCCCATTCGTTGCAACTGCTTACGCTTGTCCAGTTCGGGGGGAACGACCTGCGCCAGCTGTCTGATCAGATAAGCCCGTCCCGCCTCGGTTAATACATGACGAGCGCTTCGCCCAAAAGGTCTTAACCCACAATTCGTCTGCAACAACTCTTTCAACTTGCGGCCATGCCTGCTTTCAAGGGAGCACCCCTTCTCGTTCTGGCTATCGAGCAACTTTGCACAGAGCGCCTGTACCTGCACCTCATCAAACAGCGACATCCTTACCTCTCCATGTAGCTTCATATGACGAAGTAGAGGTGATTTTCCCTGTCATTACCGTGACCGGCTTCGCAAGCGGTTCTTATCAACCCCGCCATGCATGGCCCGTTACTGGTAAACCCGCCACAAAGGGCGCAAGCTGGTTTGATATAGAGATACGCTGCACTCTTCGCGGCACGACAACGCGATACCCGCTTCCACAAGGGCTTGCCATGACCGACGCCACAGACCCCTCGCCATCCTCTTCCTGGCATCTTTCGGATATCCGCGAGTTGGCGCACCTGCTGACTCTGGCGCTGCCCGCCGCGGTAGAGATCACCGAAGCGGTACATCAGGCGGTACTGAGCGGTATGGGGCTCAAGGGACGGGATGAGGGAAAAACAGCCGGGATCACCGGGCTGGTCTACAAGGGGGTACATGGCACCGCCAACAACCTAAGCAGCGGCATCAACCATCTGCTCAGCCGCCTGCCAGCCACACCGCCGCCCCACCAGATCCCCGAAACCCCGAAACGCGCGGCCCTGATCGCCACCCTCAACGGCGTGTTGGGGGACAAGCTGGTCGAACACCACAATGCTCTCGCCACCCCCATGACCCTGCGCTATCAGGGCAAGCCCCTCGATTGGCAGGCGATGCCAAAGGATCTACTCCGCGAGGGACGGGTGCTGCTGATGATCCATGGCCTCTGCATGAACGATCTGCAGTGGCAGACCGAGCATCAAGGCAAGCCGGTCAATCACGGGGAGCAACTTGCCAACGTACTTGGCTATCAGCCTCTTTACCTGCGCTACAACTCGGGCCTGCCCATCGCACAAAACGGGCAGCAACTGGCCCTGTTGTTGGAGCAACTGCTCGCCCACTGGCCGGGAGAGCTCAAAGAGATAACGATAATGGGCTACAGCATGGGGGGACTGGTTGCCCGCAGCGCTTGCCACCATGCTAGCCAAGCCGGGCTCACCTGGCCTGCGCACCTTGCCAACCTGATATTTCTCGGCACACCCCACCACGGCGCACCGCTCGAACATGCCGGTCACTGGCTGGAGCAGTTGCTGCCCGCCACCGCCTACAGCGAGCCCTTCGTCAGACTGGCTCGGCTGCGCAGTGCTGGTATCAAGGATCTGCGCCATGGCAAGGTGATCGAGACGCTCGCCGCACCCAACCCCGCCGCGCCCTTGCGCGATCCCCGCGAGCCGCTTCCCTTGCCCGGTGGTGTCAACTGCTATGCCATTGCCGCGACCACTGCCGCCAAGCGCAGCCTGCTGGCCGACCGGCTGATTGGCGATGGACTGGTGCCGCTACGCAGCGCCCTCGGTCAGCACAACGAAGCGCGCCATCAGCTGACTTTTCTTCCTGCCCATACCCTGATTGTCTATCGCACCAGCCATATGTCCCTGCTCGCCAACCCGCAGGTTGGCCAGCAACTGCTGCGCTGGCTCAGCCCCTTGCAGTTATAGCGAACTGGCTATTAAAGCAACAGAGTGCTGGTTCACAAAGGAGCCCTGTGGCACTCTGGGACGTCAAAGGGAAGACCCACACTGACACCTGATGTGTCCCCACTGCAAAGGAGCGCCACCGATGGCCAAAGCAAGCAAGAAAGAGATCAAGAAGAAGATCGCCGCTCGTCTTGAGAAAATTGCCAAGCATGAAGGCAAGATCAAGAAGCTGAAGAAGGCCCTGAAGTAGGGTCCATCGCATAAGAGAAACCGCCAGCTGGCGGTTTTTTCATCCCCCTTTCGCCCCTTTACCATCGTTTTGATACCAATGGCCTTGATGTAAACGCCTCAAGCGCACCTCAGCAGAACAACCCAGCTGAAACCACGCACGTTCTCATCACCGCTATTTGGTCTAACAGCGCCAATCGGGCGCCGCACGCCCCCTTGTCAGCAACTACCTTCAACGGAGTGTTTGATATGAGCCAGCAGTGGAGCGCCATATGTACTCTTACACCCTCACTTTCAAGGAAGATGTCGATCGCCTGACCGCCCCCGAGCAGGAGATCACCTTGCAGAGCCCCGCTCAGGCGGGGGATTTTATTATCCTCTCCGACGGCAGCCGCCATCAGGTGATGTTTGTCACCCACAGGGCCAACTACAGTAGCCTCTATCTCGATAAAGGGGTCAGGGTGCCGCAAAGCTAGCGAATCATCTGTCAGTTTGCGAAAGCAAAAGAGCGGCACCTGGCCGCTCCTTGATCTCTCTTTATGTGGATTTGCTGTCACAGCACCTTGATCACCGGTTGGTGCACTATCTCGACGTCGTCTTTATAGACCACCAGCTCACCCGGTGGCACGCCTCGCTCACCCAATACGGTGACAACGCACTCGTAGCGATAGGGGCCGCTCGTGAAGAGATAGGTATGATTGCCCCCCGTCCCCTCTACCCTGACAGTGCCATTTTTCAGCACCAGATCCGGCTTGTCGGCGAGCGTCTTGCCCCTGGCCCAGGAGGCGTAGCGATAGTGGCCATCGTCCAACTCGTCGATGCGGATGGTAAATTTCTCGGTCTGCCACATCAGCTCGGGGCTCTTGTACTCCCGCACACTGGGATGCAGCTCGCTCTTCTGCCCGGCGATAAGCTCGGCTTTCAATTTGGCGGCCTGCGCCGTCTGATGATTAAGAGCCGCTAACAAAACCGAGTTGATTCGAATGATGCCAACCCCAACATAGGCAGCATGACACGAAAAATCATCA
>NZ_JANFNV010000026.1:0-54774 GCF_024436075.1 Aeromonas sp. JL9
TGTCATTGAACACCTCAGGTCATGGTGGCGACTGTACCACCTAAAATGGTGTCCGGGATGATTAGACCACTACAAAACCACGCTACCGCCCCTGAATTTCAGCCTCCAGTTTGCTGCTTTTTACCTGCGATATGGCACTGGTTTGGCTCATGGCTGACTCCGACGAGGGGTTGCCAAGCGGCTATGTTACCGAACGGGGCTGGGGTGAAAAGCGCAAGCGGGCCGTTTCCTGAGCAAGATCAACAAATTAATCATTAATGGGTTTAAATGTGGTCGCCCAACCGCTTGGGCCCATTAGCGCAGAGGGAAATCGGACAGTGAAAGCGGGAGTCTCTCCCTCTTGTTGGCGGGCATTAAAAAACCCTATGAGCCCAAAGGCCCATAGGTTTTTTCTGCGGCGATTGTTTGGATTGTGGTTATCTCGCTTGGCGAGCCGGAACGGCGCGGGTGGTGGCCACTTCGTAGCGGCTTTGGCTTGTCGGAGCCCCCTTCTGGAACTGGCGTACCAGCCGGTCGAGATCGCTCAACTGGTTGACCAGCTGGGTGATGCCGTGCACGGCGTGCTGGCTGCCGACGCTGGAGTCATCGGCCAGGGTCTTGATGCTGAGCACGTTGCGGTTGATCTCGGCGGTGACGTGGAACTGCTCCTGCACCGCCTGGGCAATCTGGCCGCTGCCGGAGGCCACCTGCTGCAGCATATCGTTGATCTGCTGGAGTATGGTGCCGGTTGCCGAGGCTTTTTGCTGGCAGCTCTCGGAGAGTTGGCAGCCCTTCTCCATCGCTTGCTCAGCCTCGCCAGAGCTGTTTTGCAGCTCGGTGATCATCTTCTGGATCTCACTGGTCGAGGATTGGGTCTTGATGGCGAGGGTGCGGATCTCGTCGGCCACTACCGAGAAGCCGCGACCCGCTTCGCCAGCCCGGGCCGCTTCGATGGCGGCGTTGAGGGCCAGCAGGTTGGTCTGGTTGGCGATGTTGTTGATCACATCGAGGATGCCGTCGATATCGCGGCAGTGGCCGACCAGCGCACTGATCACGCTCTTGGAGGTGATAAGTTCGCTGTTCATGCCCGCCACGGCAGCCACGGTTTCGGCCACGCTACTGTTGCCGCTCTTGAACAGCACGGCCGTTTCATCCAGCAGGCTGGAGGAGTCAGTCGAGCTTTGTGACACCTCGCGAATGGATTCCGACATTTCGGTCACGGCGGTCGCTACCTGATTGGTTTCGGCCTGCTGTTGTTGCAGGTTGTCGGTGATGGATTCGGCGTTGCGCAGATCCCCCTCGGCGGCTTGCAGGATCTTGCTGCAGGTCTGTTGGGTGCGGGCCAGCACGGCGTTGAATTCGGCCTGATTCATCACCATCGAGAGTTCGATGGCGGCGATGTTGTCCACCTTGTTGGTGTAGAGCAGCTGCATCAGCGGGTTGTCAAAGCGGCTGCGGGCCATCTTGTTGAGCTTGCCGAGGCGGCGGGAGAGGGCATTCAGGGTGATGGCCGCTATCGCCAGCGGCAGGGCGACCAGCGCCAGTTGCCAGTTCATGTCGTGGTTGTAGCCCAGTGCAAACATGGCGAGCAGGCTCAGCAGCAGGCAGAGGTTGATGGTCAGGGTATGGGAGAAGGTGGGCAGCTTGAGCGCCAGCGGCAGCTTGTTGTTGCGAAGGTCGGCATAGACCTTCTCGGCCCGCTGTTTGATCTCCTCGCTCGGGGCGGTGCGCACCGACTGATACTCCACCACCCGGCCGCTGGCATCCTTGATGGGGGTGACAAAGGCGCTGACCCAGTAGTGGTCGCCACTCTTGCAACGGTTTTTCACTGGTCCCATCCAGCTCTTGCCTTCGCGGATATGGTTCCACAGATCGGCAAAGGCCTGTTTCGGCATGTCAGGATGACGCACCAGATTGTGATGTTCCCCCACCAGTTCGTCGAGCGAGAAGCCTGCTATCTCGCAGAACTCATCGTTGGCGTAGGTGATGCGGCTCTCCAGATCCGTGGTGGAGATCAGGCTCTGGTGGTCTGGATAGAGACGTTCTCTTTGGGTAACCGGTTGATTGATTCTCATGGCCTTGCTCCCGAGCTGTGATGGTTAAATTTTGATCTGCATCAAGACATGTGCAAGGGGCGGGCCAGCTGGCAAAAGCTAATGACTGATGTGTTATTAGGGCCGTTTTGGCAGGAAAAGAACGTTGCTGTTTGCAATATGCAATGGAGCAGACGGGGTGTGTCTTTGCGGCATCTGCAATTTGCAACCTATTCTGGTCAAGCCCATGAGCTGGGAGCCAGCAGCTTGATGCGAAGGAGCCACGAACCGACGGGGCATCAGCTGCCCCGCCAGAGATCAGGGGAGAGGGTCGGGAGCGGGTGAGGAGGGGGCGCTGACGAGCTGCATCACTTCAATCTGGATACCCTGCACCAGCACGGTTTTCAGATCTTGCAGGTACTCCTCCAGCGGCGACTCTTGCAGCAGCTGGGCGAGCTCGTTGCCCACCGGGGTGAGCCGGTAGTAGAGCAGGGTGATGTTGTTCTGCTTGCACTGCAGCCGCCAGCGCTGGTTGCCGAACTCCAGCTCGACCCCATCGGCGGGCAGCGGGCCTGACTCCAGCTCCGCGCGATGCAGCAGCCCCAGCTCAAACAGTTGCAGCAGGGCGTTGTAGGGCAGTCGGTATTTGCCAAGGCCAAGGCGCGTTGCCTTGGCGCGACTCAGCAGGCTGGCCCCCTTGTGCAGCCCCAGCAGCAGCCGTTGCTCGTCGCTGCCGGTGTAGTGGCAAGTCAGTGAACAGATGCGCTGGAACAGCTGGGCCTCGCGCTGGGTCATCTCTTTGAGGGTGGCGAGCGCCCGAATGGAGAAGCGGCCCGGCGTGGCGACTTCCAGCGCGAAGATCCGCCCCCACAGCTGCTGCATCGGCACCATGCTGATATCTTCCGCCAGTTGCAGAAAGCGGGTCAGCCAGTCGCTGTCCATCTCGCCGCCAGCCGCGGTCTCTTCACAGTGGCGGGAGGCCATCACCATGATGGCTTCCAGATTGCGCTGGCGGGCGGCCTGATCCGCCAGATGGCGAAAGGTGGCGCGCTGTTCGAAGGTGCTGTCGCTGTTGCGGGTGAGCATGCCGTCGATGCCGCGACTGCGGGCCAGACGCAGGGTCTGCTCCTGGCTGCTCAGGATCGAACTCTCTTTTTTCGGGGGGGGGAGGTCTGCCATGCTGACTCCATTCGCACAGGTTCTGGAGCTGAATGTTACTCCAACCGGGATGCCAAGATAACAAAGCGGCCTCCGTGGAGGCCGCTTTTTTTGCAACGGGAGTATTACTCCTCGTAGACGCTCACCTCGACCGCTTCCATCGAATAGGAGGCGGTGGCCATCTCGTGGCTGGAGCTGATCGTGCGCATCTTGCCCTTCACCCAGATGGCATCCCACAGGTCATCCACCGGCGCACCCTTGGGGTAGCTCACATAGATCACCTGATTGGTGGGGGGCGGCGGCACATGGATGCAGGCGCCGAAGTAGGGCACCAGCAGGAAGGCGGTGATCTTCTTGGCATCCCCTTCCAGCGGCACCACGAAGCCCGGAATGCGCACATCCTGGTTGTCCAGCTTCTTGTTTACCCCACCCACCGGTTGCGGAACCGACATGGGATCTTCGTGATTGACCTGGGGCGGTGGCAGCAGTTTCTCCCCTTCCGGGATCAGTACATCCCAGTCGATGGTCTTGTAATCGGCGGCCAGGGCGGGCAGCACCAGCAGGCTGGCGAGCAGCGCCACAATTTTCCACTTCATCATCTGTCCTTCTGTTTCTATTTTGGGCGTCTCGCTAGACGCGAATGCTCATGCCATCGCTCAGGCTGTAGCGGTAAGCGCGGGCAGCAGGGAGCAGGCCGATCACCATGCCTGCCAGCCAGACTACCCCCAGCAACTGCCACTCGTAGGTGCTCGGAAGCCCCAGGCTCAGTTGCAGGCCATAGTGGCTGAGCAGCCAGGGCGAGGCAAGCCCCTGCCCCAGATAGAGCACTGCGACCCCGAGAGCGATGCCGACCGTGGTCAGCGCCATGGCCTCCAGCGCCAGCAGCAGGAACAGGTGGGCAGGGCCCGCGCCGAGGGATCGCAAGATGGCGAGCTCCCGGCGCCGCTCGTTAAGCCCCGCCAGCAATGTGGTCAGCATGCCGATCAGGCCCGCTACCACCACGAAACCGGCGATGACCGAGAGAGCGGTTTCCGCCACGCTCATCAGGCTCCACAGCTCCTGCAGGGCGGCCCCCGGCAGGATCGCCATCAGCGGCTCTTTGGGATAGGTGTTGACGCTGCGTTGCAGCTGGAACGCCAGAATGCGGTTGCTCAGCCCCACCATAAAGGCGGTGATGGTTTTCGGGGTGAGATCCTGCGCCAGCGCCTGCTCCGGCGTCACGTTCTTGCTGTGGCGGCCGGTATCCCAGCCCAGATGGATCGCCTCAATCCCCGCCAGCGGCACATGGATGGTGCGATCGATGGGCGTACCGGTCGGCGCCAGAATACCCACCACCTTGAACGGCAGATTGTCGTGCTGGCTGAACGAGGTGTTGCCAGCACCGTGGGCGATGACGATGGATTGGTCGAGGTGATAGCCGAGCTTCTCGGCCACCTGGGCGCCAAGCACCGCTTCAAACGGCGTGTCGAACGGCCGACCTTCCCGCAGTTGCAGCGACTGTTGCTGACCGTACTTCAGGTGAGTGAAGTAGTCGCCATTGGTGCCGAGCACCCGAAATCCCTTGTGGGAGTCACCAAGGGAAAGCGGGATGGTCCAGGCGACGCCCGGTTTCTGCTTGATGGCCTGATAGGAGTCCCACCCCACGTTGTTGGTGGGGTTGCCGATGCGAAACACCGAGTAGAGCAGCAGGTTAACCTGGCCGGAGCGGGCGCCGACGATGAGATCGGTTCCCGAGACGGTGTTGGAGAAGCTTTCACGGGCCTGGGTGCGCACCCGCTCCACCCCGAGCAGCAGGGTGACGCTGATGGCGACGGCCAGCAGGGTGAGACCGGCGGTAAGGCGGCGGGCCCAGAGACTTTGCAGGGCTAGCTTTAGCATGATGCCCTCCGGTTGAGCTGTTGCAGGTTTTCGACCCGCGGGAACAGGGGTTCGAGATAAGGGTCGTGGCTGACGAAGATCAGAGTCGAGCCCCGCTTGTCGCACTCCTCGAACAACAGCTTGATAAAGGCCGCCCGGTTGTCGGTGTCGAGGGCCGAGGTGGGCTCGTCAGCGATCACCAGTGGCGGCGAGCCGATCAGCGCCCGTGCGGCAGCAACCCGCTGCTGCTGGCCGATGCTGAGGGCATGGACGGGACGATGCAGCGCGTCATCCGGCAGTTGCAGCTCCGCCAGCAGACGACGCGCCTCCTGCTCCGGACTCCCTTGCAGGCGGGCCCGTTTGGCGGGAGAGAAGGTGAGGGCAGCGGTCACGTTGTCCTGCACCGAGAGAAAGGGCAGCAGATTGAACTGCTGGAAGATATAACCCAGATTGGCCGCCCGGAAGTGGTCACGGGCACGGCCAGAGAGCCGGGCCAACGGTTGGCCCAGCACCTCCAGGGTGCCGTGGTTGGCGGTCTGGATCCCGGCCAGCAACCCGAGCAGGGTCGATTTGCCGGAGCCTGACGGCCCCTTGATAAAGACCCGCTCACCCTCGCGGATGGTGAGGGCGGGCAGATCGAGTACAGCGTCGCCACCTGGCCAGGCAAAGGCCAGATCGCGGATCTCAACCACGGCTTTTTTCATGGCGTTACCAGCTCAGCTTGTTGGCGGATGGGGTCAGCTCGCCAGCGGTCTGGCCGGTAGGCAGGATCCCCTGCACGCTCAGCTTCTCAAGGCTCGGATAGACGCTGAACAGGGTCGCCTCAAGGCCGGTCAGTTTGGCCGGTGTGGCGCAGGTGTAGGTGTACATGGCGCCCATATCGGCGTGACCTGCTTCGTCATGATCATGGTGGTGTTCATGTTCGTCGCTGGCAGCCTTGTCATGGTCATGGTCATGGTCATGGTCATGGTCATGGTCGTGATCATGCTCTTCTTTGGCAGCTTGCAGCTCCTGCTGGGTCAGTTTGCAGCCAGCGGCCGGGTCGAAGCGGAACAGGGCATCAGGCTGCTGGAGGCGGGCGACCGCCTTGGCATACTGCGCCTTCTCTTCATCGCTCTTGGCTGCGTGCTCGAAGCCCACCAGATCGGCAGCTGGGGCCTGCAGTTCGATCATCAACTGGTCGCCATCGACCACCAGATTGAGGTGGCCGTGGCCATGCTCGTGGGCGCCGTGGCTGTGGCTCTCGTGTTCGTCGTGATTGGCGTGTGCGCCAAAGGCCGCAGCGGCCAGCAACAGAGTAACTGCTTTCATCTTTAATCCTTTTTCAAAACAAATAGCGAAATTAAACAAAGGGATAGAGAAAAGCAGAGGCGGGCGGCGCACGGATGGCATAGCTGTGCAGCGTGGCGGTATCCGCCGAGCGTTGCATGGTTGCAACTGCGGGCAGAACAGAGGTCGAACCGGGGAAACAATAGGGTGTGGCGGTGATGACCTGCTTGCCATCCAGATGGAGGGCGCAAATCAGGCAGTGATGGTCATCGTGGCCGGGCAGGGCAGATTCAAACTGGTGCCGGGCAAGGGCAGGCTGCAGCCATAACCAGCCTAGCAGCAAGATCCAGATTTTCAGTTTGATACGACCCATAGACCCTTATGGAAAGGGCGCCATCAGCGCCCTTATCTCTCTGACTTAGAGATGGGACTTGATGAGCCCCATCACGGTAGCAATGTTGTTGGCATCGAGCTGGCCATCTTTGGCAAACAGCACCTTGCCCTCTTTATCCAGCAGGATGATCGCCGAGCTTTCCGGCGTCAGATCCCAGGCGTTGCGCGCCATGCCCTTGGCATCCAGCACCATGGCGGACCATGGGAACTCTTTCTTGCTGTCCTCGGCACTGCTCTTCACGAAGCCGGAGGTGCCCCAGATGGCGTCATTGCTGTTGATGACGGTAACGGTCTGGTACTTGTCTTGCGGCAGTTTGGCGGCCTTGATCGCCTCGATCATCGGGGCGTTCAGCTCCTTGGCACTGGAGCGACCGGCAATATGCTGGATCAGAAACACCTTGCCGGTGAGCGAGGTGCTCTGCCACGGCTGGTAGCCGATATCCTTGCCGTTCAGTACCAGCTCGCCCTTGTCGCTGACATTGACCAGAGGCACCGGGTTGCCATCCTTGAAGTTGTGAGCAAAGACCAGAGATGGCAGCAGCGCCAAAGTAAGTACGAGATGTTTCATCCTGATGACACTCCATTTGTTATGTTATAACGAGTTTCGGATTGAGGGAATGGGCGAGCTTCATCCTAAACTGATCGGATCTGTTTAAAAAGTGTTAAATAAGATCGCAATTCAGAAGCGTCGGCGCCCCGCCAGTCAGGAGGTTGGCTGGCAAGGGCGGCTAGGATGGCATGACATCGATAAAAATCAATGAATTGGCTGCTGGTCTGAGCTGTCTGCGTCAGTAGAGCGACTCGCTGATGAGGGGGATCTTGGCCATGGTCATCTGCTGGGCCAGCAGGGATGAGCCGGTCAGCAGCACATGACGCTGATTGTTGATCACCACCACATCACCGGGTACGCCACTGTCTGCCGTAATGGCCAGCCAGGCAGGGGAGACGCTGCCGATACTGATATCCGGATAGATGATGCTGAGCACATATTGCGGGGCCAGCTCTGCCAGCAGGCTGGCCATCAGCAGCGCCTTCTCGTCGCTGTCGGCCTTGTTATCCTGCAGTGCCTGTAGCGGCGGCGCGAAGTGATCCAGCTGCTCCGGCTGGGTGGGGATGGCGTTCAGCCACTCCTGCAGCAGGCTGACGCTGGTGGCGAGATCCTTGGCCGCAAATTGCTGCGCCAGCGGCTTGAGGTGCCCTTTGAAGTGGTAGAAGATCTGGGAGTAATCGGGTCGCACGCAAGGCAGTTTGCGATTGGCCGGATGGACGCAGGGGATCACCCTCATCTGGTAGAAGGCATCCTCCTGATACTGCTGGTAGGCTTGCCAGAACAGCAGCGACTCCATGCTGTCGTCCCGCAGGGTGAAGGCCTGCTCCAGATTGCGAAATTTGGTAGCGGTCTCTGGGCTGCTCTGATTGATCAGGTTGATGCTGTTGTAGAGCCGCGGGCTGATGTAGGCGTAAAGGGTCTCCAGCGGATTGGTGAGAGAGGCCTTCAGCAGGCTCATCTCGTGGCGACTGGCGGCCATCACCTGATCGTCGGTGGTCAGCTGGAAGTGCTTGCGCTGGCCATCGGTGGATTGCCACTGCCAGCTCATGTTGATCTCGCTGGCGTTGCTTGTAGCACCAAGGGTGGTGCAGAGAGTGAGGCTGAGCAACAGCGCGGGGGTCAGCTTCATGGTGGTGCTTCCTGCCGTGGACGATAATTAACAACTAGGTGAGCCGGCACCACTTTGGTGATGTTTCGTTTTGTGATCTGGATAACAGATTGATGTGACTTTTAATTTAATTGTGAAATTAAGTCACTCTGGAGGGGTTATGAAGCCTTGGATCATAGTGCTGTTTGGGCTGCTCAGCCTGCCAGCCATGGCGGGTCAGGTGATCGTCAACAAGGGGATGTCCGTTGCGGATACCTTTGCCCTGCGCGATCAGCTGGCGCGCGAACACGAATGGCAGGAGTGGCTGCGCTTCCAGCAGGCCATCAAGTGGCTGGAGGTATTGCCGGTCAACTGCGAACTGATGAGCCAGCCGGGCGGCGGCTATCGCTGTGGCGGTGATTACTATCGTCCCTACCAGAAAGATGGTCGTGAAATATACATTCAGGGCAATCCTGCTGGAGATGCAGCCGGTCAGCTGCCGCAAATACCGACAAAAAAGGCGCCATAAGGCGCCTTTCTCATTCTGGGTGACGCTTACTTGGCAGCGTAACGCTCGGCAGAGGTCTTGATCTCGGCTTCGGCAGCGGCCTTGTCGCCCCAACCTTCCACCTTGACCCATTTGCCCGCTTCCAGCTCTTTGTAGCGCTCGAAGAAGTGCTGGATCTGGGCTTTCAGCAGTTCCGGCAGATCGTTCACATCCTGGATGTGGTCGTACTGCTTGGTCAGCTTGGAGTGCGGTACAGCAACGATCTTGGCATCTTCGCCAGATTCGTCGGTCATCTTCAGCACGCCAACCGGACGGCAGCGAATGACGGAACCGGCCAGCAGCGGGTAGGGGGTCGGAACCAGTACGTCGACGGGGTCACCATCCAGAGAGAGAGTCGCGTTCACGTAGCCGTAGTTGCACGGATAGAACATCGGGGTAGACATGAAGCGATCGACGAAAATAGCACCGCTGTCCTTGTCGACTTCGTATTTGATCGGGTCGGCATTCTGCGGGATTTCGATGATGACATAGATATCGTCGGGCAGGCTCTTGCCGGCCGGTACCAGGTTCAGGCTCATGATAATTCCTTCGTTGTTAGTATCAGGTTTGCAGGCCGATATTATAGCGATGTGATGTTAAATGACCATATTTCAGCGGCTATCGCTAACAAAGAAGGGGGGATGTTTCCGCTTTGCGGCGTTTTGATGTGTGCGGGATGCAACAAAACTGCTGTTTTGATGCCCTGCCGCTGACCTTGGTCATCGGCAGGGCATGTGGAGCTGCGAGCAAAGGGGGTCAGAGCGAGTAGGGGAGTCTCGACTCATTGACCAGTCGCGACAGGGCTGTCACTACATGAGGGTCAAACTGGGTGCCGGAGCGGGACTGGATATACTCCATGGTCTGCGTCAGCGTCCAGGGCTTCTTGTAGGGGCGCTTGCTGAGCAGGGCATCGAACACATCGACCACCGCCACAATCCGCGCTGACAGCGGGATCTGCTGGCCAGCCAGCTGCTGCGGGTAGCCCTTGCCATCGAAGTGCTCATGGTGGCCCCGAGCGATTTCGGCCCCCAGCGAGAGGTAGCTGGTTCCCTCCACCATTTCGCCAGCCTTGTGCAGGATATTGGCGCCGATACCGGCGTGCTGCTCCATGATGGCCCGCTCTTCCGGGTCGAAACGACCGGGCTTGTGCAGGATATGATCCGGGGTGCCCACCTTGCCCACATCGTGCAGGATGGAGGCCATGCCGATCATCTCGACAAACTCCGGGGTTAGCTGCTCGGGATAGGCCGCCATCTGCTTCAATTCGGCCACGATGGCATCCGAGAGCTTCTGCACCCGCAAGACATGCTCGCCGGTATCGGAGTCGCGAAACTCTGCCAGCGCCGCCAGTGCCACCACGGTGGCCTCCTGGGCGCGCAGTAACTGGTTGTAGAGATAGAGGTTGTCGTAGGCCGCCGAGATGCGCTGACAGAAGACATCCAGCAGGTCGCACTCGAGGGGATCGAGGGGCTGGGTTGGGGTAAAACTCAACACGAACTCGCGACCATTCTGGGCGGCGATATAGAGGGAGTCCTGCGGGTGTTCAAAGCGGTTGCAGCGCGCCGCCAGTGCCTTCAGGACCGAGTCATTGAGGGTGGGAAAGTCGGTGATCTTGCCGTCATCCAGCAGAGTCTCGTAGTCGCCGGTGGCGGCGAGGATCTCCAGCCCCTGTTCGCCGGGACGGCGCTCGGCGCAGATAGCCCCTTCGGTGCCCACATCGAGAATGGCGCTGATCTGTTTCAGCACGCCGGAGGCAAACTCCTTGAGTGAATGAAGATGGTAGAGATCGCCCGCCCCTTCGAGAATTTTGCCGAGCCCCTGGCGGCTCTTGTCGATGGCGCTGAGGGTTTCGTATGAACGCAGGGATGCGATGACAGTGGTGTAGAGCTTTTGTACCGTCAGCTCGGTCTTGGTCTTGTAGTCGTTGATGTCGTAATCGAGGATCACCCGCTGCTCGGGGGCTTGGCCGGGTTGGCCGGTACGCAGCACGATCCGCACCAGTGAGTTATGCATTTCGTTGCGGATCCGGTGCACCAGCCGCAGACCAGCGTCTTCGGTCTCCATCACCACATCGAGCAGTATCAGCGCAATCCTGGGATTGGCCTCCAGCATGCGGCCAGCTTCGGCGCCGCTGTAGGCATTGAGCAGCTCCAGCGGACGGGATTTGTAGTGAATGTTGGAGAGGGCCAGGCGGGTGGCATGATGGATATCCGGCTCATCATCCACGATCAGCACTTGCCATGGGTTGAGTGCCTTGGGGACCACGACCTCCTCATCATCGAGTTCGATGATGTCGTCGTCCAGCAAGATATCGTCCTTGTCTTGGGCACTGCTCATATCGGTTACGCCTCCGGCGCTCAATGAGTATGTGAACAGTATGCACGATCACATCCGCTCGGATCATCAGGATAAGCAGATATCGTGAGCTGGCTCCGCCTCTTTATCGCTACTCAAAAGGTTCCAGATACCCCTGGATCGACTTCTTCAACCAGGCCAACACCTTGCCGTGATAGGCGTTTTCCGCCAGATAGACCCCGTAATCTCGCCACTGCAGGCTGAACTTGTGTTTCAGGGTCAGCAGGGAGCCTTGTCGTAGCTGACTCTGGATCAGAGGCGAGGGGAGCACTGCCCAGCCCAGCCCGTCCAGCACCGCATTGCGCATCAA
Source organism: Aeromonas sp. JL9 (assembly GCF_024436075.1). Lineage (NCBI taxonomy): Bacteria > Pseudomonadati > Pseudomonadota > Gammaproteobacteria > Aeromonadales > Aeromonadaceae > Aeromonas > Aeromonas sp. JL9. The sequence continues at coordinate 11,539 of NZ_JANFNV010000026.1, forward strand.
CTCGAAGCTGGAGAGACCGATATGCTGCCCTCCCACAGGTAGCAGGCTTTTTACAGAAAATTCATCTACATACGAGAGGGTAACCTGGGTGTGATCGGTCAGATCCTGCTGTTTGACCCGCTTCAGTCCGGCCAGCGGATGGCTGGGCGCCACCACCATCAGGGTGCGGATCGGGTTGAGCACGTCGATATTGAGGCCGCTGCGCTCCTGATCTTCGGTAATAAGGCCAAAGGCGGCATCAACGAACCCCTCTTCCACCAGCGCCGGCAGTTCGGGTGGGGAGGCGAGCACTAGCGAGATACTGGTACCGGGAAACTGATTGTGCAGGCTGGCCAGCATCTCGCGCCACACCGGCTCGGGAATGGCGTCATCGCGGGCAACCCGCAGCGCCACTTCGGCCCCCGAGGCGTAATGTTTGCACTTCTGCTGCAGGCTGTTGGCTGCCTGCAGCAGGCGAGTGCAATCATCAAGCACCAGCTCGCCGATCTCGGTCAGGCGACTCTGATTGGCTCCTCGTTCAAAAAGTTCGACGCCAAGCTCAACTTCCAGCGCCGCGATGGCGGTGCTGACGGCGCTGCGGCTTTTGCCGAGGCGACGGGCAGTGTTGGCAATAGAGCCACTATTGGCGGACTCTACAAAGAGTTCTATCTGATATAGCTTCATGTTTTACAGGCGATGGCGGAGTTTTTCACTATCACCTTAGCGTGTCGAACCAAGGCAAGGCAAACCTGTGGCGTCGGAATAATCGACGCTGAGCGATTGTCGCGAGTTGCTTCTCCCCGTTTACCATCTCTCCCGTCGAAGCAACAAAGGCATCTTATATGTTATTAAGTCGCATGTTTCTGGCCCGGCTGTTTTTGACCGGTGCCATCGTGACCGAGGTCGCCGGTACCTCCAGCATGGCCATGATCCCCGAGCAGGGAGCTGGCTGGATGAATTACATCCCGATGTGGTTGTTGATCGGTTTCTCGTACTGGTTGCTGGCGAAAGCCGCCAAAACAATCTCCATTGGTATTGCGTTTGCGCTCTGGGAGGGGCTCGGGATCACCTTGATCACCATAGTGTCGGTCATGTTCCTTGGTTACGATGTGACCGTTCAGGAGCTGATTGGCCTTGCTCTCGCGATAGTGGGGATTGTTATGGTGACCATGGGGGAGACCCATGATGAGCCTGCAGACAAGTCAGTAGAAGCGGAGGCCACAGCATGAGTCCGTTTGTGATTGTATTGGGTGCCGCACTGATCGATATCGGCGCCAACATGGCCATCAACCGCTCCAAGGGTTTTCGTTACAAGGGGTGGGGATTCCTGGGGATCATGCTGGTACTCGGCGCCTTTACCCTGCTCTCGGAAGCGGTAAGTGGCGGCCAGATTGACCTGGCTGTTGCCTACGCCACCTGGGGGGCTATCGGCATCGTCGGTACGGCGCTGGGCGGTTTGCTCTTCTTCGGTGAGCGGCTCAAGCCCATCGGCTGGGCTGGCATGATGGTGATGGCGCTGGCGGTCGTTATGTTGACTACCGCCTGATAACCTGAAGCAATAAGAAAAGCCGCCCGGTTGCAACCGAGCGGCTTTTTGTTTGGCCGACTGTTTGACCGACTCAGGCTAAGCGCGGCGCTTCGTAGAGCTCCAGCGGCAGGCCGTCGGGGTCGGCGAAGAAGGTAAAGCGCTTGCCGGTCAGCTCGTCCACCCGCACCGGCTCTACCTCGACCCGATTGGTCAGCAGGTGGGCGATGACCCGGTCAAGGTCGCTGACCCGAAAGGCGAGATGGCGCAGGCCGCACGCCTCGGGCCTGGAGGGGCGCTCGGGAGGCGAGGGGAAGCTGAACAGCTCCAGCTGGCTGCCGTCCGGCAGGGCCAGATCCAGTTTCCATGACTGGCGCGCTTCGCGCAGGGTCTCGGCGATGATGGGCAGCCCCAGCACCTCGTGGTAGAAGTGGCGCGAGCGTGGGTAATCGCTGGCGATGATGGCCACATGGTGGATGGCGTCAAACAGCGGAAAGGTCATGGTGTTTCCTTGTCAGCAGCATAGTGAACGGGCAGCCTGCTCTGCCCGTGTCGTTGATCTAGTTGAAGAAACCGCCGAACCAGTCATCCAGCGCACTGCGCGGCGATGCACTGCTGGCGCAACCGGCCGGGGAGCCCATGGTGGAGGCTTTGGCCGGCACCTGCAGGCTGCCCGGGCAGTCGCTGGTGACGCGGGTGCCGCTGGCGCGGGAGAAGTTGGCCCAGGTGACCCCTTCCGGCATCTTCAATCCCAGACTGTTGACGCCGCGCTGGCTCATGTAGCCGCTAAAGAGCTGCAGAGCACCGCTGGCACCGGTCAAGCCCGCCGGGGTGTTGTCGTCGCGACCGACCCAGATACTGACCAGCTCGTTGTTGTCCATCCCGGCAAACCAGGAGTCGCGCAGCTCGTTGGTGGTGCCTGTCTTGGCCGCCATGGTGGCGCCCGGGAACTTGGCGCTGAGGGCGCGGGCCGTGCCCTGACTCACCGTCTTGGTCATGGCGAACAGGGTCAGCCAGCTTGCCTGCTGGTCGGTGACCCGCTTGGCGGTCTGATCATGCTGATAGAGCAGGCTGCCATCACCGTTGACTACGGCGCGAATGGCCGACAGCGGCTGGGTCAGTCCTTGATTGGCGATGGGCAGATACATCTGGTTCACCTCCAGCGGGGAGAGGGCCACCGCCCCCAGCACCAGCGACGGGTAGGGCTGGATCTCCTGCTGGACTCCCAGCTTGTGCAGGGTGTCGACAACCTTCTCCAGCCCCACTTGCAGACCCAGATTGACGGTCGGCACGTTGAGGGAGCTGGCCAATGCATCCATCAGCGGCACGCTCTGGCGGAACTTGCGATCGTAGTTTTGCGGCGTCCAGACCTGGCCATCCTGACCGCGAATGCGGATCGGCTGATCTTTGAGCGGGGTCGCGAGCGTCAGACCGTTGGAGAGACCGGTGAGGTAGACCGCCGGTTTCACCAGCGAACCGATCTGGCGGCGGGCATCCAGCGCCCGGTTGAACCCGGCGTAGCGGGGATCGCGGCCACCCACCAGCGCCACCACTTCGCCCTTGTGCCAGTCGGAGACCACCATGGCCGCCTCCAGCTTCTTCTTGCCGCGCAGTTTTTCGATATCGGCGAGGCCCGATTCGACCGCTCGCTCGGCCGCGTGCTGGGCGATGGGGTCGAGGCTGGTGAAGATCTTGAGGCCAGACTGCTTGAGCAGATCGGCGCCGAAGCGGCTCTGGATCTCTCGCTTGAGCAGTCCCATAAAGGCCGGGGTACGGCCATAACTCATCTGGCCGCGGGCGATGATGCCCAGGGGCTGGCGGCTGGCCAGCTCATATTCGGCCTGGGTCAGGCTGCCGTGATCCATCAGCAGCTTCAGCACCAGATCACGGCGGGTCTTGGCCCGCTCCGGGAAGCGCCATGGGTCGTAATAGGAGGGGCCTTTCACCAGACCGACCAGCAGGGCGACCTGATCGATATCCAGCTCGTTGACCGGAATGCCGAAGTAGAAGTAGGAGGCAAGCCCGAAGCCGTAGACCCCTTGCGAGAAGTTCTGCCCCAGATAGACCTCGTTGAGGTAGGACTCCAGGATTTCGTCCTTGCTGTAGCGATAGTCGATCAGCACCGCCATATAGGCTTCCTGCAGTTTGCGCCACAGGCTGCGTTCACGGGTCAGGAAGAAGTTCTTGGCCAGCTGCTGGGTCAGGGTACTGCCCCCCTGCACGGTACGACCCGCGATCAGGTTGGCGAACATGGCGCGCATGATGGCCACCGGCGAGACGCCGCCATGCTGGTAGAAGTCGCGATCTTCGGTGGTGAGCAGGGTCACCAGCAGGCTGTCGGGCACTTCGGCGATGCGCACCAGCAGGCGATCTTCCCGATCTTCGGTGTTGAGGCGATCGAGCAGCACCGGGTCCATCTGGGCGTAACCGAGCTGGCGCTGGTTCTCCAGCGACTGGATCCCCTCAAGGCGCGGGCCGTTGAAGGTGAGGCGCAGGCCACGGGCTCCATCGGCGCCATCATAGAACTCGAACGGACGGCGAATAAGCTCGATGCGGTTGCCGTTGATGGTGTATTCACCCGGCGTGTGAGGCTGGCGCACCTGCTTGTAGCTCAGCATGTTGAGCTCGCGCAGCATCTGGTCCCGCGACAGGCGCTGACTTGGGTAGAGCTCCAGCGGGCGGCTGTAGACCATCACCGGCAGCTGCCACTTCTCGCCATCGAAGCGCTCGCGCACCTTGGTATCGAGGTAGATGCCAAACACCACCATAAAGGCCGCCACCACCAGGGAGAGCTTGAAGCCAAGCCAGAACAGCTTGCGCCAGATGGTGCGTTTGGGCGCTGCCTTCTTGGGGGCACGCTTGCGTCGTTGGGTTGCCATAAATCCTCTTTGCTTTCCTTTCTACTTGTTATGTCGCATTCGCGAACGTCCGAGCGGGATTAACCCATCGAACCTAGATGCCCATCTTCTTTTTGGTGACCCTGGTCGGCATCGCCTCCAGTGGATTATCCGGCCAGTAGTGGCGGGGATAGCGCCCCTTCATCTCTTTTTTCACCTGCTCGTAAGAGCCAGCCCAGAAGGCGGCCAGATCGGCGGTGATCTGCAGCGGTCGCTGGGCGGGGGAGAGAAGCTCCACTACCAGCGGCACCCGGCCATCGGCCACGCAGGGGGTCGAACCTTGCCCGAACATCTCCTGAATGCGCACCGGGATCACCGGTGCCTGCCCCGGTTGATAGCGGATCCGCACCCGGCTGCCGGTGGGCGCCGCAAAGTGGCTCGGCAGTGCCTCGTCCAGCCGTTTGGGCAGTGGCCAGGGCAGAGATTGGCGCAGGATGTCGCTCATATTGAGCCTCTTCAGCTGCTCCAGCCGGGTCATGCCGCTCACCGCTGGCAGCAGCCACTGTTCCAGCGTGGCCAGCAAATTTTCCTCATCCATCGCGGGCCACCCCTCATCGGGCAGCCAGTCGCGGGCGCAGCGCAGACGGGCCAGCAGCCCTTCGCTGCTCTCGTCCCACGGCAGCACATGCAGCCCCTTGCGGCGAATGCCTTGCAGCAGGCAGCGCCCTTTCTGCTCGTCAGAGAGTTCGGTCAGCGGTCGCTGGCTCAGCACCAGCTCGCCGATCACCTGCTGGCGTTCGGCGCGCACCCGCTCTTCCCGTTCATCCCAGTCGAACCACTGCCGTTCGCTCACCAGTTCCGGCAGCAGGCGTACCAGCTCGTCAAGATCGACCGGTTCGGCGATAAAAATGCGGCTACCGCGCTCGTTCTGCCCCATCTCGATGGCGATAAGGGCCCCTTGTCCCTGACAGGGATGACCTTCTACCAGATCGCAGCTCACCCCACCACTGAGTTGATAGCGACTGCCGCTGCGCAGTTTGCCGATGCGATCCGGCCAGGCGAGGGCACAGAGTAGCCCCAGCCACTGACCCTGCGCAGTGGCTGGGCGGGCGCCAAGCCGCTCAAACCAGCGGGCCGCCCCCTGACGCAGGGCACTTTGACGGCGGTGGAACAGCACAGAGAGGCGCTCCGATCCTCGCAGATCTTCTTCCAGCAACGCCACCAGATATGCGGCATCGGCGACAATCCCTGTCAGACCCTCGGACTCCAGCTCGCGGGCGCGCAGCAGCATGCGGGCGAGCCGGGGATGGGTACCGAAGGCGGCCATGGCGCGGCCAGCGGCAGTGAGTTGTTGCTCACCCTCCGGCTTCATGGCGCCAAGAGCCACCAGCAGCTGCTGGGCGCTGGCCACCGCCGCGGCGGGGGGCATGTCCAGCAGCGGCAGATCTTCCACCTTTGCTCCCCACTGGGCGGCATCTATCAGCAGGCCGGTCAGCTCCTGAGTGAGGATGTCGGGTGGGCTCTGCTCGGCGAGCCGCTCCTGCACCTCGCTGCTCCAGAGCCGATAGCAGACACCGGGGCCGAGACGGCCAGCACGCCCTGCCCGCTGGGTGGCGGAGGATTTGGCTATCTGGCGGGTCTCCAGTCGGGTGACGCCGCTTTTCAGATCGAACGATGCCCGTCGCTCCAGCCCGCTGTCGATCACCACCGAAATCCCCTCGATGGTGAGGGAGGTCTCCGCCACATTGGTGGTGAGCACCAGCTTACGGCGGCCAGCAGGCGCCGGCTCGATGGCCGCTTGCTGGGCCGCCATGTCGAGGCGACCGTAGAGGGGGGCGAGGGTTACGTCGTCCGGCAGTTTGTCTGCCAACCATTGTGCCAGTCGCTCGATCTCCCCCTGTCCCGGCAGAAAGACCAGCAGGCTGCCATCTTGCTCGGCCAGCGCTTCGAGTACCACGGCGCCGACCTGCGGCTCCAGCCACTGCTGGCGGTTGGCGGGGCGGTAGTGGTAGTCGATGGGAAAACCGCGCCCCTCGGAGCGAACCACAGGGGCATCCGGCAACAAGGTCTCGAGTGCCATGCCATCCAAGGTGGCGGACATCACCAAGAGCTTGAGGTCATCGCGCAGCCCTTGCTGGCTCTCGATGGCGAAGGCCAGCGCGGTATCGGCGTGCAGACTACGTTCGTGGAACTCATCGAAGATCACCAGCGAGACGCCGGTGAGCTCGGGATCCTGCTGCAACATCCGGGTCAGTACCCCTTCGGTGACGATCTCGAGCCGGGTTGCTGCGCTGGTGCGGCTCTCGCCACGCACTCGCAGGCCGATGCGCTCGCCCACCTTCTCCCCCAGTTGGCGCGCCAGAAAAGTGGCGATATTGCGCGCCGCAAGGCGCCGTGGCTCCAGCATGATGATGCGGCCGGGTAGCCGGTTCTGACGCACCAGCTCCAGCGGCAGCAGGGTCGATTTGCCCGCGCCGGGCGGCGCCTGCAGGATCACGCTGGTGTGGCTGTCGAGGGCGGCAAAGAGTTCGGGCAATACCGAAACGATGGGGAGCTGGGACAAAGCGATGAGCACCTTCTGTGGCAACCGGTAAAACGGCGCCTATTCTGCCACAGCCGCCCGTGCCACCGTGAGTGGATGTGCGCAGATGGCCACTCGGGCGGGAGGCTGGCGAGACATGGCCGGATGGCTGCCATAGAATGGGCTCATCCAATGAGCGTGAAAAAGGCATTATCACCACATGGCCAAACTCTTCTTTGCCCTGCCCGTCAAGGAGCTCGCCCCCGAGCTCATCGCCTGGCGCGATCAGCAGCCCTGGCCCGGTCAGCCGGTGCCGCAAGCCAATCTTCACCTGACCCTCGCCTTCCTCGGTGAAGCGGACGAGTTGACCACCCGCCGCCTGATCGCCGCCGTAGAGCGTCAGCACTGTCCGCCGCTCTCCATCAGGCTGGATGAGACCGGCTGGTTCAGCCGGGCCAAGGCTGCCTGGATTGGCCCGAAGGAGTGGCCCAACGAGCTGACCGTGCTGGCGAAGGCGCTGCGCCGCCACGGCGAGAAGCTGCGCCTTGGCAATGGCGAGCAGGGTTATCGCCCCCATGTCACCCTGTCGCGCAAGGCGGGTGAGGCTCCGGCCATCCTGCCTGCCCCAAATTTTCTGCTGCAGGCCGATGAGTTCTGCCTCTATCAATCCATCTCGACCCCGGACGGGGTGCGCTACGAGCCGCTTGCCTGCTGGCCGCTACGCGCCCGGGTAAAAGAAGATGCGCGGAGGGCTAACCCGTGATCTTTGATCCCCCCCTGCAATCGGGCCAGCTGGTGGCCCGCTACAAGCGCTTTCTGACCGATGTGCAACTCGATAACGGCGAGGTCATCACCATCCACTGCGCCAATACCGGTGCCATGACCGGTTGTGCCGATCCGGGCACCCGGGTCTGGTACTCCACCTCCGATAACCCCAAGCGCAAGCTGCCCAACAGCTGGGAGATCGCCGAGAGCCCGGCGGGCCACTTTATCTGCGTCAACACGGCGCGCGCCAACCAGATTGCCCGGGAGCTGATCGAGCAGGAGGCCATCGCTCCGCTGGCGGGGTACAGCCGGTTGCGCACCGAGGTGAAGTATGGCGAAGAGAACAGTCGCATCGATCTGTTGCTGGAAGATGACAAAAAGGGAAATTGTTACATCGAGGTAAAATCGGTCACCCTGCTCGACGAGCGGGAGGAGGCTGGCATGGGCTACTTCCCCGATGCGGTCACTGCCCGTGGTGCCAAGCATTTGCGCGAGTTGATGGCGATGAAAGCGGCAGGCCACAGGGCCGTGCTGCTCTTTATGGTGTTGCACTCCGGAATAAGGCGGATGCGCCCTGCAACCCATATAGATCCGCACTATAGTCTGCTAATTGAGCAGGCAATCGCGGCGGGGGTTGAAATTTTATGCTATCGGCCCCATGTTGGGGTGCAAGGCATGGTGGCTCAAGGGTTTATCCCGTTTGAATCTGGTCACCTGTTACCCGAGGGGAGTGCATAAATATTGGAGTGGGTAACATTATTGGTACGGCTCGTTTGCTTACCCGTTACCCTTCTGCTATAGATGTCGCCCTCAATTTATGGATGGCACGGGTAGCGTGCTGAATTAGGAGACAGGGCATGCCAACAGGCGAAAACAGGAAATCTCTGGGCCCCCTGGCCATTGCGGGTGTCGCGCCTTACCAGGAAAAGCCGGGTGAGGAGTACATGAATGACCAACAAAAGGCGCATTTTCGCAAGATCCTGGGTGCCTGGCGCAACCAACTGATGCAGGAAGTTGATCGTACCGTCGACCATATGAAAGACGAGGCTGCCAACTTCCCGGATCCTGTGGATCGTGCCGCGCAAGAAGAAGAGTTCGCTCTTGAACTGCGTACCCGCGACCGTGAACGCAAGCTGATCAAGAAGATCGAGAAGACCTTGCAGCTGCTTGAAGACGATGATTTCGGTTACTGCGAACACTGCGGTATCGAGATCGGTATCCGTCGTCTGGAAGCCCGTCCGACTGCCGACCTCTGTGTCGATTGCAAGACGCTGGCCGAGATCAAGGAAAAACAGATGGCCGGTTGATCACGACCCTCTGGTATATGAAAAAGGGAGCTCGCGGGCTCCCTTTTTTATTGAGCTTTTGGCGGTCGCGCCCCAGAATGCAGCCTCAATGAATCGCTTACCCGAACAGTCATGCCAGTGAATCTCCTGTCCTCACCCCTTGCGCGCCCCTATGTCGGCCGCTTTGCTCCCTCACCCTCAGGCCCGCTTCATTTCGGTTCGCTGATCGCCGCCCTCGGCAGCTTTTTGCAGGCCAGAGCGCAGCAGGGACGCTGGCTGGTGCGCATCGAAGATATCGATCCGCCGCGGGAGATGGCGGGGGCGGCCGACCTTATTCTCAAAACCCTTGAGGCATATGGCCTCGAGTGGGATGGGGAGGTGATGTTCCAGAGCGCGCGCCACGGCCGTTATGACGAGATCATCGACCAGCTCTATCGGGCGGGGGATCTCTACTGGTGCCGTTGCACCCGGCGCGAAATTATGGCCGCGGGCGGTCTCTACAGCGGCCACTGCCGCACCCTCGGGCTTGCGGCCGAAGGTTGCGCTGCCCGGCTGCGCCAGCACCATCCGGTCTACCACTTCGACGATCGCTTGCAGGGCCATATCGCGGTCCCGGCGGCGCTCGCCGAGGAGGATTTCATTATCCGCCGCCGCGACGGGCTCTACGCCTACAACCTGGCGGTGGTGGTGGATGATATGGACAGCGGTATCACCGAGATAGTGCGCGGCGCCGATCTGCTGGAGCCCACGGTGCGCCAGATTGCCCTTTATCAGACCCTGGGGGCTCCGGTGCCCGACTGGGTGCACCTGCCGCTGGCGGTGCTGGCAGATGGCAACAAGCTCTCCAAGCAGAACCATGCGCCGGCCCTGGTGCTCGATGAGGTGCGCCCGGCCCTGTGGCAGGCGCTGCACTTCCTCGGCCAGTGCCCGCCGCCCGAGCTGATGGTGAGCCGGATCGACGAGATCATCGAATGGGGCATCGCGAACTGGCAGCTCGAACGGGTGCCAGCCTGCGAGAAGATCCCGCTGGACATTGAGTAAAGAGAGCCGGTTTTCGTGTAATAGGACGTGAGCTGGGCGCTGATAGACCGCTATTTTCGCTGACAGACGGTTTCATGCGGGATCAATTGTCAGCACGGTTTTTCATTTGGTCAGGTGTGAGCTATGTGCAGATTGACCGCTATTTTCGCTGGCAGACGGTTTCATGCGGGATCAATTGTCAGCACGGTTTTTCATTTGGTTAGGCGTGAGCTATGCGCAGGTAGACCGCTATTTTTTGGCCCGGTTTGATTCAAATGAGCTGAAGTAGCCACATGGTTTTTCATTTGTGCAGGCGTGAGCTATGATAGGCCGCTATTTTTTGGCCTCCCGTCAATTTAGAAGTCATGAAGAGGTGTACCATTTTTTCCCAGATCGCAAACTTTTGCCGCAAGGTGCTCGGCAAGGATGAGGGCGAGCAGTCGGCGGAGTCCCCCATTCCGGCCCGTGTTGCCGGACAACGTCGAACCCTGAGTCGTGACCAGCACCCGATTTCGCGCAAAGAGATCAGCGAGAATGCACTCAAGGTGCTCTATCGCCTGAACAAGGGCGGCTACGAAGCCTACCTGGTCGGCGGCGGAGTCCGGGATCTGCTGCTCGGGAAGACGCCCAAGGATTTCGACATCGCCACCGATGCGACGCCGGAGCAGATCAAGGCACTGTTCAGCAACTGCCGCCTGATTGGCCGTCGTTTCCGCCTGGCCCACATTGTCTTTGGTCGTGACGTGATCGAAGTGGCCACCTTCCGCGGTCACCACCATCAGGTCAATACCAGCAAACATGTGTCGGCCCAGTCCGATGAAGGGATGCTGCTGCGCGACAACGTCTACGGCACCATCGAAGAGGATGCCGAGCGCCGTGACTTTACCGTCAACGCCCTCTACTACAGCGCCAAGGATTTCACCCTGCACGATTTCGAAGGCGGGCTGGAAGATTTGGCCGAGCGCAAGCTGGAGCTGATTGGCGATCCCGAAACCCGCTACCGCGAAGATCCGGTGCGGATGCTGCGCGCCGTGCGTTTCGCCGCCAAGCTCGATATGACCATCAGCCCGCGCACTGCCGCCCCCATCAGGGAGCTGGCGCCGCTGCTGCAGGATATTCCGGCGGCCCGCCTGTTTGAGGAGACCCTCAAGCTGTTCCTGGCTGGCGATGCCCTGACTACCTACAAGCTGCTGCGCGAGTACGGCCTGTTCCAGCAGCTCTTCCCGCAAGTGGCTGCGCTGTTTACCCCGCACGGCAATTCGCCTTACGAGCAGTTTATCGAGCAGGCGCTGATCGATACCGACACTCGCGTTCGTGAAGATAAACGCGTCACCCCCGCCTTCCTCTACGCCACCCTGCTGTGGGGCTGCGTCGAGGCCCGTGGTCGGGTGCTGGAGAACGAGAGCGGCCTGCCCTGGTATGACGCCTTCATGCTGGCGATCAACGAGGTGCTCGACAATCAGGTGCGGATCATCGCCGTTCCCCGCCGTTTCACCACAGATGTCCGCGACATCTGGGCACTGCAACAGCGCCTGACCCGCCGTCAGGGCAAGCACCCCGAGCGCGCCATGGAGCACCCCAAGTTCCGCGCGGCGTTCGACTTCCTGTTGCTGCGCAACCGGGTCGAGCGCGGTCTCGGCGAGCTGGCCAGCTGGTGGGAGCGCTATGTCGCTTCCAATCCGGATGTGCGCCCGCAGCTGCAACGGGAAGCGACCCGTCGCCCGGCCAGCGGTGAGAGCCGTAGCCACGATGGCGAGAAGCGCAGCAGCAACAGCCGCAATCGTCGCCGCCCGCGCCGTCGCAAGCCGAAAGCGGCCGAGTGATCACAGACGTGATGACCGAGGTCTTCATCGCCATTGGTTCCAACCTGTCTGATCCATTGGGTCAGGCTCGTCGCGCGGTCGCCGCGCTGGCGACCTTGCCGGAATCAGTGCTGGTGCAGGCCTCGTCGTTTTACAGCAGCCGCCCCATGGGGCCTGCTGATCAGCCGGACTACGTCAATGCCGTGGCCCGGCTCAACACCCGGCTGACGCCGCTGGCGCTGCTGGATCAACTACAAAAAATCGAGCTGGAACAGGGACGTGTGCGCAAAGAGGAGCGGTGGGGGCCCAGAACTCTGGATCTCGATCTGCTGCTCTTTGGCGATCAGGTGATCAACCACGAGCGCCTGATCGTTCCCCATTACGGCATGAAGGAGCGGGAGTTCGTGCTGCTGCCCCTGGCCGAAATCGCGCCCGCTCTGGTGCTGCCCTGCGGCACCCCGCTCGCACAACTGGTTGCCCGCTGCCCGAGCAATGATCTCGCCATCATTGCGCCGAGTGCAGACGTACAGGAGCCTTTATGAGCAAGATCACCACCGCCAGCCTGCTGAAGATGAAGCAGGATGGTCAAAAGTTCACCGCCATCACCGCCTATGATGCCACTTTTGCCAAGTTGTTCGACGACGAGGGGGCCCATGTGCTGCTCATCGGCGATTCGCTGGGCATGGTGCTGCAAGGGGGTCAGGATACCCTGGCGGTCAACATGGATGAGATGGTCTATCACACCCGCTGTGTGGCTCGCGGTGCCAGCAATGCGCTGATCATCGCCGACATGCCCTTCATGAGTTACGCCACCCCCGAGCAGACTTACCAGAACGCCGCCCGCCTGATGGCAGCCGGTGCTCGCATGGTCAAGATGGAAGGGGGCGACTGGCTCTGCGACTCCATCCGCCATCTCACCCGCAACGGGGTGCCGGTATGCGGTCACCTCGGCCTCACTCCGCAATCCGTCCACGTCTTTGGCGGCTTCAAGGTGCAGGGGCGCGACGAGTTTCAGGCCCAGGAGATCTACCGTCAGGCCCTCGAACTGCAGGCGGCCGGTATCCAGCTGCTGGTGCTCGAGTGTGTGCCGAGCTCGCTGGCCGAGCGGATCAGCAAGGCGCTGCGCATCCCGGTGATCGGCATCGGTGCCGGCCCTGCGACCGACGGTCAGATTCTGGTGATGCACGACGCCTTTGGCGTCACCTCCGGCTATGTGCCCAAGTTCACCAAGAACTTCCTGGCCGAGACCGGCGACGTGCGCGCCGCCGTGCGCCTCTATGTGCAGCAGGTGAGCGAGGGGAGTTTCCCCGGCCCGGAACACTGCTTCAACTGATGTGATGCCCTATCGATGAGAGCGGGGGCCAGTGCCCCCGTTTCGTCATCCTGTCAGGCTGATGTAACCCGTATCTTTTTGATTCATCTGAAGGTGAACTGCCGATGTTGGTTGTTAACAATCCTGCCGCTCTGCGTGAGCAGATCTCTCAATGGCGCCGTGAAGGGCGTGCCATCGCATTCGTGCCCACCATGGGCAATCTGCATCAGGGCCACCTGACGCTGGTGAAGGAGGCGCACAGCCACGCCGAGAAGGTGGTGGTCAGCATCTTCGTCAACCCGATGCAGTTCGACAAGGCCGAGGATCTTGCCAACTACCCGCGCACTCTGGAGCAGGATTGCGCAGCGCTGGAAGCGGCCGGGGTCGATATGGTGTTCACCCCGACCCCGGAGATCATGTATCCGCAGGGGCTGGCCAGCCAGACCTTCGTCGAGGTGCCGGGTCTCTCCAATCTGCTGGAGGGGGCGCTGCGTCCGGGTCACTTCCGCGGGGTCAGCACTGTCGTCACCAAGCTGTTCAATCTGGTACAGCCAGATGTGGCCTGCTTTGGCCAGAAGGATTACCAGCAGCTGGCGCTCATTCGCAAGATGGTGGCCGACATGGCGATGCCCATCCAGATCGTCGGCGTACCCACCGTGCGGGCCGAAGACGGGCTGGCGCTCTCTTCGCGCAACGGTTACCTGACCGCTGCCGAGCGGGCCATTGCCCCCGAGCTGGCGCGCACCATGAACTGGATCGCCGAGCAGATCGAAGCGGGTGATCACCACTTGCCGTCACTGGTGGCGCAGGCCAGCCAACGCCTCGACAACGCCGGTTTTCGCACCGATGCCATCGACATCGTCGATGCAGCCAACCTCGAAGCTGCTACCGACGAGAGCGAGCAGCTGGTGATCCTGATGGCTGCTTATCTCGGCAAGGCCCGTCTTATCGACAACCGGGTTGTCACGCTACAGCAAGCCTGAGCGAGTCGCCCACAGGAGGATCTCATGTCCAAGAAGGTTTATTGCATCGCCCAATTCCTGCCGAAAGCCGGTCAGGAGCAGGCCCTGTTTCAGGTGTTGCAGGCACTGGAGCCCAACACCCTGCGTGAGGATGGCTGCCTGCAATATCGGGTAACCCGCCACATCGCCAGCCCGTTTGCCGAGGGGGAGAGCTTCCCCATCGTGTTCAACGAGATTTGGCAAGACATGGCCTCTTTCGAGGCGCACTGCCAGCGCGCCGAGATCAAGGCTTTCTTCGAGCGTTACTGTCTGGCCGACGATGGCCTGGCTGCCAAGTGGAACGTCTGCGTCTATAGCGACGAACCCGAACAGTACGACGCCCCCGTAAAGAAGTAATTCCCCCGATTGCCAGCGGACGCCTTCCCGGGCGTCCGCTGCTTTTTCACGCCTGCACTCCGGCGTTCTCCCCCGCGACCCCGCTCGCACCCTCTGTTTTCGCTGTCCACAATCGGCCCTGATGGCCGCTACAGGTGTTTATTTATGTTTACCTTGTTTGCTTCGTTGCTCTTCTGTCTGCTCTGTTTTGCCCTGACCCGGATTCCCTCTACTGTGCCGCTCTCGCGCAAGGTGCTTGCGGGTCTGTTGCTTGGTGCCCTGTTCGGACTGGCGCTGCAACTGGGTTGGGGCGCCGATGATGCCGGCGTTCAGCAGACCCTGGAGTGGGTCAATATCATCGGCGGCGGCTATGTCAGCCTGCTCAAGGTGGTGATGATGCCGCTGGTGTTCACCTCCATCCTCTCCGCCATCAACAAGCTGGAGCAGGCCCAGTCCCTCGGCAAGATCAGCGCTGTGTTGATCGGCTCCATGCTGACCCTGGTGATGATCGCCGGTGTGGTGGGGATGACCATCACCCACCTGAGCGGTCTCACCGCAGCCGGGTTGTTGAGTCACGGCAGCGATACGGCAGCCCTGCAACAGAGTATGAGCACCATCGACAGTGCCCAGACTCTGCCTGCCCTGCTACTCTCGCTGGTGCCCACCAACTTTGCCGCCGATATGGCGGGTAGCCGCGGCCTCTCGGTGATCGGCGTAGTGATCTTTACCGTGCTGGCCGGGGTTGCCCTGCTGCAGTTGAAGGCGGAGCATCCAGAGGCCGGTGCTCGCGCCGCCGTGGCCATCGACACCCTGCAACTGTGGGTGATGAAGATGGTGCGGGTGGTGATTGCGCTCACCCCCTATGGGGTGATGGCGCTGATCGCCCGGGTGGTGGCCCACTATCCCCTGAGCGAGATCCTCAGCCTGCTCGGCTTTATCCTGGTCTGCTACGTCGCCATTCTGGCGATGTTTGCGGTGCACATGGTGATCCTGTTGCTGATCGGCCAGAACCCGCTGCACTATATTCGGGACGTGTGGGGCGTGCTCACCTTCGCCTTTATCTCCCGCAGCAGCGCCGCCTCCATTCCGCTCAGCATCGAGACCCAGCAGCGCCTTGGGGTGCCCGCCAGCATCGCCAACTTCGCCGCCTCGTTCGGTGCCAACCTCGGCCAGAACGGCTGCGCTGGCATCTATCCGGCCATGATGGTGGCGATGATTGCCCCCATGCTCGGCATCAACCCTTTTGACCCCCTGTTCCTGCTAACCCTGCTGCCGGTGATTGCGCTGGGCTCCATCGGAGTGGCTGGCGTCGGCGGTGGCGGTACCTTCGCCGCGCTTATCGTGCTCTCCACCCTCAACTTCCCCATCGCGCTGGTGGGGGTGATGATCGCCATCGAGCCGCTGGTGGACATGGGCCGTACTGCTCTCAACGTCAATGGCTCCATCATGGCGGCGATGATCACCAAGCGGTTGCTGGGCAAGCAGCCGCTGGCCAACGTGGAGACGGTGCAGACGCAGGCCGCCAGCTAACTCCGAGTGTTGCCCAATATGAAAGAAGCCCGCAGCTGCGGGCTTCTTTATGTCGACTGTGTTGTCTTGTGAGCAGACGCAGTTACTCGGCAGAGACGGGGTAACCGGCGCCTTTCCAGGCGAAGATGCCGCCAGGCACCCGATAGACCTGTTGATAGCCCTGAGTCACCGCCCAAGCGGCAGCGTTGTGGCTGCGGCCGCACTTGACGAAGCCGCAGTAGATCACCACCGGGCGGGACTTGTCTTCACCCAGCAGCGCCTGGAACTGCTCCGCCGTGCCGCTCCCTTCGACGATTTCGCTCCAGTTGTCGCCGGACTTGGCCTCCTTCACAAAGACAAAGTTTTTGGCGCCCGGAATGTGCTCTTTCTTGTAGGAGTCCTCATAGGGCATGGTGTCGATGATCACCAGCTCTTCGCCCTTGTCCATCCGGGTCTTCAGCTCGGCAACGGTCAGCAGCTGATAGCCCCCCTGCTGCGCCTCCTGTGCCAGTTGCACCGCCGATTGTTCCAGCTTCACCTCCTGCTCGAACTGGTTGTCGCCACAGCCTGCGAGAGCAAAGCTGGCGGCGATCAGCGAGGCTACCAGGGTGCGGGATCGCAATGTCATCATGTCACTACTCCTTTGGAACGGGAAAAACGGGGCGGGAAGTTCGCAGCAGGGCGCCCGCAAGCGTCAGTAGCAGCAGATCCCGCACAATGGCCTCCGGCAGCGAACTGAGATCAGCCCTGCCAAGACAGCCGCAAGAGATGTCGAGCCCGATGGCAATGCCATAGCCCAACACCGGAATAAACAGGGCGAGCAGCCCGATCACCAGCCACAATCCCCAGCGCCGGTTGGCGATGACTGCAAGCCCGGCGCAGAGCTCAAGGGCAATCAGCCCCCAGGCCACGAACGGGATCAGCGGTGGCCAGATCAGCCCGAAGGCCGCGATCTGTTCGACAAACAGGGCGGGGGATACCAGCTTGAACCCGGCCGAGGCGAGAAAGAATCCCCCCAGCGCCAGATTGGCCAGCATGCGCAGATAAACAGCCATGGGATAGCTCTTTATCATCCATGACTCCGACTGCCAGCCACAGGCGTTTGCTTCGCCATGTCCGGGCTATTGGCCGGATAGCGGGCCAGCTCCTGATAGTCGCCGTCCGCTTCGCAGCGAAAGACGGCGGCGGTTTCACCGCTCTGGCACCACTGCTGCCACTCGTCTGGCGGGCAGTGGAGGCGAATGGCGAGGCCACAGCCGGCGCTAAGCAGGCGCGGCACATCGCAGACCCGAAACGCCTGGCCGTGCTGCTCCAGCCGTTTGCGCAGCCTGACCGTGCCGAGGGTGGAGTGGAACAGGTAGAGAAACTCCTGATTCATGATTTGCCTCCCGTGCTGGCGCGGGCGCCGAACAGGGCGGCCCCCAGCGCACCGGCAAACTGGGCATCCGGGTGGGTGGCGACCTCACAGCCCAATCCTTGCGCCAGATAGTGGCGGAAGGTGGCGCAGTGGCTGACTCCGCCGGTAAAGAGCACGCTCGGTCGGGCGCCGAGGCGGCCGATAAAGTTGGCGCTGCGCCGGGCCATGGAGCGGACGATGCCGGCCAGGATCGACTCGGCGGGAATGCCCGCCGAGCGCAGGCTGATCGCCTCCGATTCGGCAAACACGGTGCACATGCTGCTGATATCGTGGGGCTCGGCCCCTTGCAGCAGTTCGTCAAGCTGCTCGACCCGCGCTCCCAGAGTACGGGTGATCACCTCGAGAAAGCGACCGGTGCCGGCGGCGCACTTGTCGTTCATCAGAAAGTCGGTGAGATTGCCCTCGCTATCGAGCTGGATCACCTTGCTGTCCTGGCCGCCGATGTCGATGACGGTGTGTACCGACGGGCAGAGCAGGCGAGCCCCCAGCCCATGGCAGGAGATCTCGGTAACCCGGCGATCGGCGAACGACGCCAGATCGCGGCCATAGCCGGTCAGGGTCAGGTGGGGGCGTTCTGGCAAATCGGCCGAGAGCTCCTCCCAGCCTTGCTCGATGGCAGCCAGCGGACGAAAGGGAGTCGGCACCAGAAAACGGCGGATGATACGCCCGCCATCCTTGTGGTCGAAAAGGATCCCCTTGGTCGCGGTGGAGCCCGAGTCAATCCCGATGGAGAGTGACACGGCGCCTCCTTACAGCATTTCGATAAAGGCGGCCAGCCGGGTGGCCAGTTGTCCCTTGTCGGCGCTGGAGTAGTCGGTCTCCACCGCCATGTAGGGGATGCCATGGCGTTCGCGCACATGGCGTTTGATGGCGAGCGACTCCACCGCATAGGTGTGGCAAGCCTGCAGGATCACATCGATCACCCCGTCAGCCTGATACTCCTCCACCATCTGGCTCAGCAGATTCATGCGCTGGTGGTTGGGGGAGATACAGGAGCAACCGATAGCCAGATACTTGTCGGTCAGCGCATCGAACGGGTCACCCTGTTCGCTCACGCACTGCTCGGTCGCCTTGGCGCCGGTGCAGTTCTCGTAACCTACTACCCAGCCGCCGTGCTCCTCGATGAGACGCACCACCTTGTCGGCGGCGCCGCCGATGGGGCAGCCGGTGATGAGGATGCGCGGACGGGCGTCGAGCCGCTTACCCTCGGCATACTCGGCCTTGATGCGGCGGGTCATCTCCTGCAGCTCGCTGATGAGCAGCTCCTTATCGAAGCGGAAGGTGGCGCCATAGACCACCTTGAGCAGGTCGGTACCGCTCAGCGCCGGCGGGTTGAGCTGGCCCAGCCGGTAGAAATCGGCCAGCGCGCGGCGCTCGCGGTTTTTCAGCACGATGGCGTCGCGCAACGCCTGCTCGCTGATGGGATTGCCGAACTGCTGCTCCAACAACTCCTTGAAGCGGACGATCTCGCTGCGCCACAGGGTGCGGGAGGCTTCGTCATCGGCGCGGTTGGGCAACTGCATCACGTGCACCGGTTTGAACTCGGCCATGTACTCGTACATCTTCTTCTTGCCGTCACAGGTGGTTTCCCCCACCACCAGATCGGAGAAGTAGAAGTAGGGGCACTTGTCGGTCTTGCCGAAACCATAGCTGCTCTTGATCAGCGGGCAGAGGTTGCGGGGCAGGTCTTTCTCGGCCTCCTCGATGGTCTCATCGCTGGTGGAGCAGAGCGATACCACCACCGCGCCGGCGGCCATCGCCACCTCCTGCGGCATAAAGGTGCAGTAGGTGCCGACCAGGGGGAGCTGTCGCTCCTTGAGTGCCATTACAGCCAGAAAGCCCTGACGACGGGCATCTGAAAAACTATCGAATATGGCTGGCAACTCGGTGATAAGTGACATAGGCGATCCTGCCCTGATGAGAGAAATGAAGAGACGGACGAGCCATCCGTGACGGCACATCCAACCGTGAGAATTATACCTTTGGGGGTAATTCGAAAATTGCGGTGGATCACAAGGTGTCAGGTAAATCCTTAATAACAGGCAGGTTATTGAGAAGGGGGCTGGCAGGTTGAAGGGGCTACAGGGGGAATAAAAAACGGGCACCGCGAGGTGCCCGTTTTGGTCATTAGTGGCGCAGGCCGGTGCCCCTGGAGATAAGCCACCAGGCGATACCGTAGAGGGCCACGATAAAGCCGATGATGATGAGGTAGGCGGTGCTGAGCGGCACGTCGGAGATGCCGAGGAAGCCGTAACGGAACGCGTTCACCATGTAGATGATGGGGTTCACCTGGGAGACCCCCTGCCAGAACGGGGGCAGCAGGCTGATGGAGTAGAACACCCCGCCCAGATAGGTGAGGGGTGTCAGCACGAAGGTGGGGATGATGCTGATGTCGTCGAAGGTCTTGGCAAACACCGCGTTGATAAGGCCACCCAGCGAGAAGAGGATCGCGGTCAGCAGCACGGTGAAGCAGACGCTGAACAGATGGTGGATCTGCAGCGGCACGAAGAACAGCGACACCAGGGTGACGATGAGGCCGACACAGAGGCCGCGCGCCACGCCACCGCCCACGTAACCGGCGATGATGACGTAGTTGGGTACCGGCGCGACCAGCATCTCCTCGATATTGCGCTGGAACTTGGCGCTGAAGAAGGAGGAGGCGACGTTGGAGTAGGAGTTGGTGATCACCGACATCATGATGAGGCCGGGCACGATGAACTCCATGTAGGTGAAGCCGCCCATGTCACCGATGCGCGAACCGATCAGGTTGCCGAAGATGACGAAATAGAGGCTCATGGTGATGGCCGGTGGCACCAGGGTCTGGATCCAGATCCGGGTAAAGCGGCTTACCTCTTTGGCCAGAATGCTCTTGAAGGCGATGTAGTAGATGGCCAGATTCATGCTTTTCTCCCCTCTTCGACCAGATTGACGAACAGCTCTTCCAGCCGGTTGGCCTTGTTGCGCATGCTCACGACCTGCACCTGCTGCTTCGACAGTTGCTCGAACAGGCTGTTGAGTGACTGGCTCTTGTCGAGATCCACCTCAAGGGTACGTTCATCCTGCATCCGGCCGTTGAACTCCGGCACCTCAGGTACGGCAGAACCTGGCGCAAGGTCGAGCAGGAAGGTCTCGCGACCCAGCTTGCCCAGCAGATTCTTCATGCTGGTGTTCTCGATCAGACGACCCTTGTCGATGATGCCGATGTTGCGGCAGAGCATCTCGGCCTCTTCCAGATAGTGGGTGGTGAGAATAATGGTGACGCCCTGCTCGTTGAGATCCTTGAGGAAGGTCCACATGGAGCGGCGGATCTCGATATCGACCCCGGCGGTCGGTTCATCGAGGATCAGCAGTTTGGGCTCGTGCATCAGGGCGCGGGCGATCATCAGGCGACGCTTCATGCCGCCGGAGAGGGTGCGGGCAGGCATGTCGCGCTTCTCCCACAGATCGAGCTGGCGCAGGTACTTCTCGGCGCGGATCTTGGCTTCCGCCTTGGGTACGCCGTAGAAACCGGCCTGATGGGTGACAATCTGGATCACCTTCTCGAACTGGCTGAAGTTGAACTCCTGCGGCACCAGCCCGAGCTGAGCCTTGGCCTGTTCCAGATCGCTGTCGATGTCGTAGCCAAACACCTTTACCTTGCCGGCGCTCTTGTTCACCAGCGAGCTGATGACGCCGATGGTGGTGGACTTGCCCGCGCCGTTCGGGCCGAGCAGGGCGAAGAAATCCCCCTGCCTGACGGTAAGATCGATGCCTTTAAGGGCTTCTACGCCCCCCTGATAGGTCTTTTTCAGGCCGCTGATTTCCAGTGCGTTCATTGCAACCTCTGTGATGGCTGAATCCGGCTCGATACAGAAAAGGCGGCCAAGGCCGCCTGCACAGAGTAAAGGGCGCAAGGCCGCTTCACCCGTGATATTCCTGAACCTGGCTTACTCCTGGGGTACCACTTTGCCGATAAACGGCAGGTTGCGGTACTTCTGGGCGTAGTCGATGCCACAGCCGACCACGAATTCGTCCGGAATGGCGAAGCCAATCCAGTCGACCGGCACCTGCACTTCGCGGCGGGAGGGTTTGTCCAGCAGGGTGCAGATGGCCAGGGATTTCGGCTCGCGCAGGGAGAGGATCTCGCGCACCTTGTTGAGGGTGTAACCGGTGTCGATGATGTCTTCCACGATCACCACATCCTTGCCCTTGATGTCATCGTCCAGGTCTTTGAGGATGCGGACGTCACGGGTGCTGTGCATGCCGGAGCCGTAGCTGGAGGCGGTCATGAAGTCCAGGGTGATGGGCAGCTGGCACTGGCGGCAGAGGTCGGCCAGGAAGATGCAGGAACCGCGCAGCAGCGCAATCATCACGACTTCGTCAGAACCCTGATAGCGGGCGGTGATCTCTTCACCCAATTTGGCGATCCGGGCGGCTACTTCAGCCTCGGAGATCATCACCTCGACGGTGTGTTTCATCACTTACTCCCATAAGGCCAAAGGGGATTTGGCCGTTCATGAATATCAAAACCGATGATTCTACCACTCATGTTGAAGGGTGCTAGAGATACGTGGTGCTTTTATCGGCTTATTTTAATTGATAGAGTTAGCAGGCACTCAGGCATGATTAGTTAAAATACTATAAACACCATAATCAATAACTATTAGATGATAAA
Source organism: Aeromonas sp. JL9 (assembly GCF_024436075.1). Lineage (NCBI taxonomy): Bacteria > Pseudomonadati > Pseudomonadota > Gammaproteobacteria > Aeromonadales > Aeromonadaceae > Aeromonas > Aeromonas sp. JL9. The sequence goes on from NZ_JANFNV010000026.1 coordinate 33,503, forward strand.
AACTATGGAACCACGCGCAGAAATAAGACGTCGTACCCGGCTGTCGCCGGAAGCTCGCCGCTCCCAATTGATGGAATGTGCCATCGAGGTGTTCTCCCGTCGCGGCATTGGCCGTGCAGGTCACGCCGAGATAGCCGAACAGGCCAAGGTCTCTGTGGCTACCGTCTTCAACTATTTCAACACCCGCGAGGAGTTGGTAGATGAGGTGCTGGCCGAGATCGAACGCTTTGTGAACCAGATGCTGTCGCAGGCATACGGTGACCAGGGCTCCATCTTCGACAAGATCCAGCGTCATGTACGCCTCTCTGTCGATGCCGCCTACGATCAACCGGATTATGCCGGTATCTGGCTGGAGTGGAGCTCATCGGTTCGGGAAGAGGTATGGCCCCGCTATACCCGGCTGCTCGATCACTGCCTTGAGCTGATCGCCAGCGAGCTGCAAACCGCCATGGATGCAGGGGAGATCACCAGCGTGCTGTCTGCACAGGATCTGGCCCGCTCTCTGACCGGTTTTGGCTATGTGATGATGCAGATGATCAATCAACCTCAGCGCCCGGCGCGCCAAGAGGTGACTGATTTCCTGTTCAAGTACGTGACGGCGCCAATTCAGGCTCGCTAACACGGCTTAACGAAAAAACAGCGTCACTCATTGAGTGGCGCCGTTTTTTTATGGCCGGATATGGCGGTCACCTCAGTGGTGGCCATAGCCCCAGCGGTGGGTCAGCTCATGCTCGACACCCAGATGATCGAGGATGCGGGCGACCATAAAGTCCACCAGATCCTCGATGCTTTTCGGCTCATGATAGAAACCGGGCGCGGCAGGCATGATGGTCACCCCGAGCCGCGCCAGTTTCAGCATGTTCTCCAGATGGATCGCCGAGAAGGGGGTTTCGCGGGGCACCAGGATCAGCTGGCCACGCTCCTTGATCACCACATCTGCCGCCCGCTCCAGCAGGTTGTCGGAGGTGCCGTTGGCAATGGCCGAGACGGTGCCCATGGAGCAGGGGCAGACCACCATCTGTTTGGGGGCCGCCGAGCCGGAGGCCACCGGCGAGAACCACTCCTCTTTGCCGCAGGCCACGATCTGCCCCTCCTTGGCGCCATATTGGCGACAAAGATAGGCAGAGAGCTCTTTCGGCGATCCCGGCCAATCCTGTTGCTGCTCGGTCTTGAGTACCACACGAGCCGCCGATGAGGCGAGCAGGTAGATCCGATAATCCGCCTGTACCAGACACTGGAGCAGGCGCAGGGCGTAGGGGGCGCCGGAGGCACCGGTCAGCGCCAAGGTGATCGCTTTGTTCATAGTTCGCCGTGGTAATCCTTGAGGCGGGCGATCAGCTTGTCATGAATACCGCCGAAGCCGCCGTTGCTCATGATCAGAATATGGTCGCCATCACGGCTCTCGGCTACCAACCGGTTGATCAGGGTCTCCAGATCGTTGAATACCTTGGCCGGTCGGGTCATATGGGCCGTCACCTCGCCGAGATCCCAGCCGATGTTGGGGGGCTGGAAGAAGAACACCTCGTCGGCACCATCGAAACAGCCAGCCAGCTCCTCCTTGTGAACCCCCAGCTTCATGGTGTTGGAGCGCGGCTCCAGCACCGCCAGAATGCGGGCTTCACCCACCTTGGCGCGCAGACCGCCGAGGGTGGTCTCGATGGCAGTAGGGTGGTGGGCGAAGTCGTCATAGACGCTGATGCCCGCTACCTCACCCTTGAGCTCCATCCGCCGTTTGGGGGATTTGAACTGGCAGAGGGCGGTGATGCCATGCTCTACCATGACACCGGCGTGGCGGGCGGCAGCGATGGCCATCAGACCGTTGTTGACGTTGTGCTCGCCGATACACTCCCAGTGCACCTCACCCTGCTTTTCGCCATCCAGCCACACCTCGAAGGCGGAGCCGTCATCGGCCAGCTTGACCGCCTTCCACTTGGCGTCATCCTGACCCACCAGCTCCACTTCGCTCCAGCAGCCCATCTTGCGCACGGCCGTGAGGTTGTGATCGGCTTGCGGGAACAGCACCCGGCCATTGCTCGGCACGGTGCGCATCAGGTGATGGAACTGGCGCTGGATGGCGGCGAGATCCGGGAAGATGTCCGCGTGGTCGAACTCCAGGTTGTTCATCACCAGAGTGCGCGGGTGGTAGTGGACGAATTTGGAGCGCTTGTCGAAGAAGGCGCAGTCATACTCGTCCGCTTCGATGACGAAGAAGGGGGCGGAGCCCAAGCGGGCGGAGACCGGGAAGTTGCCTGGCACGCCGCCAATAAGGAAACCGGGCTCCAGCTTGGCGTACTCCAGCACCCAGGCCAGCATGCTGGCGGTGGTGGTCTTGCCGTGGGTGCCGGCAACGGCCAGTACCCAGCGATCCTGCAGCACATGCTCCAGCAGCCACTGGGGGCCGGAGATATAGGGCAGATTGCGGTCCAGCACATATTCAACACAGGGGTTGCCGCGGCTCATGGCGTTACCGATCACCACCAGATCCGGCGCCGGATCGAGTTGGGAGGGGTCATAGCCTTCGGTCAGTTCGATGCCCTGTTGCTCGAGCTGGGTACTCATGGGGGGATAGACGTTGGCATCCGAACCGGTCACCCGGTAACCAAGCTGTTTTGCCAACACCGCCAGACCACCCATAAAGGTGCCGCAGATCCCGAGAATGTGAATATGCATACCGCTTCCTTTCGCAGTAAAGGGAAGTGCGCATTCTAGGGGGTGTTGCGGTGGTGGCACAAGCCGCACTCATGGTGAGAGACCCACAGATGCGGCACAGGAAGCAGAAATCTTGTCACTGTTCGGGCGTGCGAGGCTGGAATGGGTGGGTCGGTTTTATTTGAGGCTTGATTTCGTGTCGCACTTTCTTACAATTCTTCGGTTTTGTGACGCACCCTACAGTTTTACCATATCGCCTTTTTCCAAAGGAGAGTCCCCATGGGCAAGTTCCTGCTTTGCTATCTGGTCGGTGGTCTGGTGGCCATCAGTTGGGCTGCGTTGCCCGCTCATGGTCCCTGGGATCAGTGGGACCTCGCGATTTTTCATACCGTTAACGGCTGGCTCGGGCAGTCGCCGTTGTGGGCCGATCTGGTGGCCATCACCAATAACCGGCTGTTCGATCTGGCGGTATTGGCCTGCATGGGATTGATCCTGGCCCGCTGTTTCTTTGCCCGTGATATTGCTGGTCGTCGCCAGCTGGTGGCGATGGGCATTGTGATGCTGCTGAGTGCGCTGGCGATCAATCAGCTTGGTCATCAACTGCCGGTGGAGCGCCCCAGCCCGACCCTGATGGTGAGCGACGCCTTGCGAGTCACCCATCTCAGTGCGATCCCGACCAAGGACTCTTCCGGCGATAGCTTCCCGGGGGATCACGCCCTGTTCCTGATGATCTTCGCCGGTTTTGCCCTGCGCTATCTGCCGCGCTGGGCCGGTGTCAGTGCATTGCTGATGGTGCCGATCTTTTCCGCGCCGCGCATTCTGGCGGGCGCCCACTGGTTTACCGATGTCTATGTCGGCGCACTGGGGCTGGCGACCCTCTGCCTGCCCTGGTTACTGCTGACCCCGCTGGCGGATCGGCTGATCGCGCGAATCGTTCCCTATCTCGCACCATTGCCGTTGCTGCGCAGCCAGACCCACTGCCAGACCCACTGATTGAGCACCGCAAAATAAAACGCCCCGACATCTTGATGTCGGGGCGTTTTATTATCAGTCCGCTAGAGCATCAGCCTTGATAGCCGTTCGGGTTGTTGCTTTGCCAGCGCCAGGTATCGACCATCATCTGCTCCAGACCACGCTCTGCCTGCCAGCCCAGCTCGGCACGGGCCAGCGTCGGCTCTGCCCAGCACTCGGCGATGTCGCCCGGGCGACGGGGTTTGATCTGGTAGGGAATGGGGCGGCCGCTGGCGGCTTCAAACGCCTTGACCATCTCCAGTACCGAGTAGCCCTGACCGGTACCCAGGTTGTAGGTGAAGACGCCGGTGTCACTCTTGATGCGCGCCAGCGCTTTCAGGTGACCGATGGCCAAGTCCACCACATGGATGTAGTCACGCACGCCGGTCCCGTCTGGCGTTGGATAGTCGTTGCCAAATACCCCCAGCTCCTTGAGCTTGCCGACACCCACCTGGCTGATATAAGGCAGCAGGTTGTTGGGAATGCCGTTGGGATCTTCACCAATCAGGCCGCTCTCGTGGGCGCCGACCGGGTTGAAGTAGCGCAGCAGTACGATGGCCCAGCGCGGATCGGATTTGGACACGTCGCGCAGGATCTCTTCCACCATCAGCTTGGAGCGGCCGTAGGGGTTGGTGGCGCTGGTGGGGAAATCTTCCCGTAGCGGCACCGAAGCGGGATCGCCATACACGGTGGCAGAAGAGCTGAACACCAGCCGGAACACGCCCGCCTTGGCCATCTCTTCGCACAGCACCAGAGTACCGCTGATGTTGTTCTGGTAGTAGGTGAGCGGGATCTGGCTCGACTCCCCGACCGCCTTGAGGCCGGCGAAGTGAATGACCGATTCGATCTGGTGGTTGGCAAACAGCTGCTGCAGGCAGGCTCTGTCCAGCACATCCCCTTCGACGAAGGTGACCGGTTTGCCGGTGATCTGCTCGACCCGCTTGAGTGACTCCGGTGAGGAGTTGGAGAGGTTGTCGAGTACCACGACCTGCTGCCCCGCGCCGAGCAGCTCAACCAGGGTGTGGGAGCCGATATAGCCGGCGCCCCCTGTGACCAGTATTGTCATTTTTTTATCCCGTGTTCTGGTGAAACTGGGGGCAGAGTCTAGCGCCCCTGTCTACTTGGGAAAAGCTTGGGATACCGATGACGCCTTCACCGCACCTCACAAAAGCCTGCACCACGCCTCAATAATCGAGACTGATATCCCCTTTTGCGGTGCAGGAGCAGGCCAGAGCAACGCCGCTCTCCAGATCCTGCGCACTCAAGGTCATCACGCTCTGGCGCTCGATGTCACCTGTGATGGTGCAACGACAGCTGCCACATACCCCAGCGCGGCAAGCAGCCATTATGGTTTCGCCCGCCGCTTCCAGCGCCGCCAGCAGGGTCTGACCCGGCAGGATCTTCACCTTTTTGTCGCTTTTTTTCAGGGTCAGCCAGAAGTGGTCGCTGGTGGTGGCGGGCTCTGCTGGAGGAAGGCCAAAAGACTCCTGATGCAGCTGCTCCGGCGGCAGTCCCAGCTCAGCCAGCATGCTGCAGACCGAAGCCATATAGGGTGCCGGGCCGCAGAGATAGACATGGCGTTCGCTCAGATCCGGGGCCAATTCGGCCAGCATGGCGGGGGTGAGTCGGCCCACCCAGGGATGAGCCTTCGGCGCCTCTTCCAGTATCAGGGCATGGAGCACGCCTGAATGAGCCGCAGCCAGAGTAGCCAACTCGTCTGCGAAGATCACATCTGCTGGCGAGCGGGCGCTATGGATAAAGCGGATATCGGCATCCGGCCGTTTGGCCAGCTCGTCCCGCAACATGGCCCACATGGGGGTGATGCCGGAACCAGCGCTCAAGAGCAGTGGCCGTTTGCAAGGGAGGTTGGTCAGGTTGAAATCGCCGAACGGCCCATCCACCCGGATCTCGTCGCCCACTTGCAGGGTCTGGTGCAGATGGCGGGAGACTCGTCCCACATCCTTGATGGTGACCTGCCAGCAGGCATCCTGCGGGCTGGAGGAGAGGGTATAGGCACGGCAGTGGGGCTGGCCGTCGATCTCGGTGTGCAGGGTGATGCACTGGCCTGCCAGTACGGGAGGGAGGCTGCCAGAAAGCGGCGCCAGCTGCCAGCTCACCACGTCGTGGGTGTTCTGTTGGCGGCCAATGCAGGTGAGCGTGAGAGAGGTCATCACAAGGCTCCTTAGATTTGAAACGGTTCGAAAAACGTCTGGTGAAAAAACCGGGTCCAGAAAAAAGGCGAGCCGGGCGGCTCGCCAAACGCTTACAACATGAGGTACCGATCAGGCCGCCAGGATCTCGGCTAGGTCAGCCTCGGCCGTGGTGGTCCCTTTCAGGCCAAATTGCTCCTCCAGTACCTTGAGCAGCGCCGGGGTGAGGAAGGCGGGGGCGGTCGGGCCGGTGCGGATGTCCTTCACCCCGAGGGAGAGCAGGGTGAGCAGAATGACGATGGCTTTTTGCTCGAACCAGGAGAGCACCAGCGTCAGCGGCAGATCGTTGACACCGCACTCGAACGCTTCGGAGAGCGCCAGCGCCAACTGGATGGCGGAGTAGGCATCGTTGCACTGACCCACGTCCAGCAGACGGGGAATGCCACCGATGTCGCCAAAGTCGAGCTTGTTGAACTTGTATTTGCCGCAGCCCAGGGTGAGCAGCAGGCTGTCGCGCGGCGCCGCCTTGGCAAACTCGGTGAAGTAGGCGCGCTCGGCCTTGTCACCGTCACAGCCACCCACCAGGAAGAAGTGGCTGATCTCTCCGGCTTTGACCTTCTCAATCACCGCGGGGGCGGCCTGCATCAGGGCGTTGCGGGCAAAGCCGATGGTGATGAAGTGTTCGAGTTCGGTGTGCTTGAAGCCTTCCAGCGCTTGGGCCTTGGCGATCACGGCGGAGAAATCATCCCCCTCAAGATGGGTGACGCCCGGCCAGCCGACGATGGAGCGAGTGAAGATGCGATCCGAGTAGTTGCCCACATTCGGGTCGATGATGCAGTTGGAGGTCATCACCACGGCGCCCGGGAAGTTGGCAAACTCCTTCTGCTGGTTCTGCCAGGCGGAGCCGTAGTTGCCCACCAGATGGGGGTGCTGCTTGAAGAAGGGATAGGCCAGCGCGGGCAGCATCTCGCCGTGGGTGTAGACATGAATGCCGGTCCCCTTGGTCTGCTCCAGAATGAGTTTGAGATCCATCATGTCGTGGCCGGAGACCAGAATGCACTTGCCGGGAATGGGGGTTACGCGCACCTGGGTGGGTTCCGGGTGACCGAAGGCGCTGGTTTCACCGAGATCCAGCATTTCCATGATTTTGAAGTTGAGCTGACCGATCTCCATCGCACAGCTGAACAGCCGACCCATTTCGCTCGGATCTGTGCTGAGCCAGCTCATGATGCGGTGGAATTCGGCGGCCACCTCGTCACTCTGCTGAGCCAGCACCCGGGCGTGCTCCATATAGGCGGCGGCTCCCTTGAGGCCGTAAAGACAGAGCAGACGCAGCCCCATGATGTCCTCGTTTACCTCGTTCTTGCCCCGATTGGGGGCGGCTGGCGCGGCATGGGCAAGTTGTTCCAGCAGTTCGGCACCGGGTTCGAAGTAAGCGGAGTGTGGCAAGTCGTTCACCTGCACCGACATGGCGGTCAGACGATCGGCCAACTGCTGGCGATAGGCGAGGGCCTGATTGACGTACGCCACGATACGGGCGGAATCGAAGTTGACGTTGGTGAGGGTAGCGAAGAAGGCCTTGGGCACGAAGGCATCGATCTCGCGATCTATGATGCCCTGCTCGCGGGCGGCCAGAGCCCAGGCGCTGAGCCCCTGCAGGGTGTAGATCAGCACATCCTGCAGATCCGAGGTTTCCGCCGTCTTGCCGCACATACCTTGTGCGTAGGCACAGCCGTTGCCAGCCGGGGTACGAATTGTCTGTTCACATTGCACACAAAACATCATGCCTCTCCTAATTGGACATTTCAGTTGTCTGTTTTGTGGCGATTCTATTCCTCTCGCGAAAAACTTAATAGGCATTCAATTTGCCAATTAAGATTCCCTTGATGCAGATCAAAAACAAAAAAAAGCCGCCCAAACAGGGCGGCAAGCGGGTGGATAAAAGGAGAGACAACTCAGGTTTGCAACAGAACATAACAATCAGACGGATTGGGCCGTGGTCTGGTCAGGTGCTTCCGGCCCGGTACTTACTCAAGCCCGCATACGTACGCTGTAGCTGGCTTGGTTCACTATCAGGCCAGATAAGCGCGCAGCATCCAGACCAGTTTTTCCTGCTGCTGCACATAGTCGGAGAGGATGGAGGCCGTGCCCTCATCACCGGCTTCGGCGGCCTGGCCCAGAATACGGCGCTGGGCGACCAGCAGTTCGCGGAAGCTATCCAGCAGGGATTCGACACAGGCGCGGCCATCGTGCAGCCCTTTTTGCTCGGGGATGGCAGAGACTTTCAGGTAGTCACTGAAGCTGTGCATGGGCACGCCATCCAGGGTCAGGATCCGCTCGGCCAGTGCATCGACTTTCAGCAGCAGGTCGTTGTAAATCTCTTCAAATTTCAGGTGCAGTTCGAAGAACTGGTTGCCACGGATATTCCAGTGGAAGCCGCGCACGTTCATGTAGAGGATCTGGTAGCTGGCCAGCAATTTGTTCAACTCGGCTGCCAGGGCTTGTGATTGAGCAGTATCAAGACCAATCGGGCTTTTCATCATTCACCTCCAGATTTGGAAATCGGTTTTAAATTCTCTTTCGGAACGCAGTCAGAATAACGCCTTGCAAAATGCAGGGACAATTGCTTGTGCCTAACTGTTTGATAGCTAAAGGCTATCAAACAGTACGCTGCAGTGGGGACAATGGATGAGTATTAGGGGAAGTATTTTTCCAGCAGCGCCATCAGGATGGCCTGACACTCGCGGTCTGGTTTGCTATCGACCTTGCTGGCGCGAAAGTGGAGTTGAAAGGCGCCCATGACGGCGCGGCTCTGCTCATCCCACTGGCCGCTCCGGGGCAGGCCGTAGCCATAGCGGGCCAACTGCTGCTGCCACATGGCCGCATCCCAATCGGGCAAGGGGCTGGCCAGTATCTCGGCCACCCGATCTTCATCGGGCCAGGCGCCGACTCCGTACGTCAGATAGAGCTGGCGCCAGGGGAAGTGGGGGCCGGGATCCTGCTTGCGCTCGGGGGCGACATCGCTGTGGCCTAGCACCTGGGTCGGTGGAATCTGGTAGCGGGTGACCAGCTCCCGGCTGAGGGCGCCGACGGCAGCAATCTGCTGCGGGGTATAGGGTTGCCAGCGCCGCGCATCGGGGGCCAGCGGCTCATCTTCTGCTGGATAGCCGAGGTTGACGATCTCGATGCCAAGGGAGCTGGCATTGAGCCCGGCATATTGGTGCCAACGGCTGCGTCCCGCATGCCAGGCGCGCGCGCTGTCCGGCACCAGCTGATAGACGGTGAGCGGTGTTTTGTGGCTGTAGCGGGGGATCAGGTAGTGTGCGCTTACCTTGTGCTCCGGCTCGGTCAAGAGGCGCAGGGAGTTAGCATCATCTTCATCGGTGTAGTGGAGGATCAGAAAGGCGATCCGCTCGTTCTGGTTGGCGCTCTGATAGCGGGTCGAGAGCTGGTACTCGGACGGAGTACAACCACCCAGCAGCAGAACCAGTGGCAGAAAGAAGAGGGGAAGAAAACAGCGCCAGCGCCATCCCCCTGCTGCAGCCAAGCTGCTGAGCGTGGGAGGAGTGAGTCGCTGGCACATGTCGAAGGCCCGGTCTGGTCAGTCGCGCGGCTGGTTAGCCGCGGTATTTGGCCGTGAGACCGATCAGGAAGTTGCGCAGGATCTGATCCCCGCAATCCTGATAGTGCTTGTGATCCTTGGAGCGGAATAGGGCACTGAGCTCGGACTTGGAGAGGTTGAAGTCGGCGAGCTTGAGGGTGCCGAGCATATCCTCTTCCTTGAAGTTGAGACCGATGCGCAGCTTGCGCAGGATCATGTTGTTGTTGATCCGGTTCGGGATCACCTGGGGCGGTGCATCTTCCCGCACGCCGCGGCGGGCGATAATGAAGCCGTCGAGGAACTGGCTCAGGGCCGAGTCGGGACAGGCGACATAGCCTGCCTCTTGCTCTTCACCTTCCGCCGCCTCTTTCATCAACCAGCTGTGCAGCTGGGCGTGAGTGACCGTCAGGTTGCCCTTGGCAAACATCTCGACCATCTGGTCGTTGCTGATGGTGAGGGCGTAGCGCAGACGGCGCAGAATATCGTTGTTGGTCATGCTGACTCCTGTGTAAACGGCGCAACTTTACCATCTGGCGGCCCTCGCGTCAGAAAAAGCGGGGGCCGGTACAGTTCAGAGCAAGCTCATCAAGCTTTGCCGAGATAGCGGGGCGCCTCCTGGCGCACCAGTTCCAGCGCATCTTGCAGCTCCAGCAGCTCGGGTTCCAGCTCGCTCACCGGCACGCCGTCACGCAGCTGTTGCTCCAGCTGGGAGAGCAGCCGTTGCAGCCCCGGCACCCCGGAATAGGCACAGCCACCGTTGAGGCGATGGAGCTGGGCCAGCACCTCGCTATCTTCAATTTCGCCAGCCAGCGCGCTATCCAGCACTGGTTCCACCTCGTCGAAACTGGCCAGCAGCATGGTCAGCATCTCTCTGGCGAGATGCTCTTTCCCTGCCGCCTGCCGCACCGCCAGTGCCCAGTCGATTTGTTGGGCACCATTATTCTGGTGACGGCGATGGGCAAAGTCGGTGATGAGCTGGGCCAGCATGCTCTCGTCGATGGGCTTGGCCAGATAGTCGTCCATCCCCTGCCGGATCAGCCGCTCCCGTTCTCCGGGAATGGCGTGGGCGGTCACCGCCACGATCGGGGTGGTGGTGTTGAGGGACTGGTTGCGGATCGCCTGGGTGGCGCTGATGCCATCCATGATCGGCATCTGGATATCCATGAAGATGATGTCGAACGGCTGGCTCTGTGCCTGTTTGACCGCCTCCTTGCCGTTTTTGCACACCACCACCTGACTCACCATCTCCTTGAGCATGGCTGCGATCAGCTTGAGGTTGGCGGCGTTGTCATCCACCGCCAGCACCTTGATTGGCTGCAACTGGCGCGGCGCAGGCTGGGCGGGCAGCTTCTGGCGGCTCGATTCCGGCGAAAGCAGGGCGTGCAGCAGCTTACGATGGTTGACCGGTTTGGAGAGACAGTGCTGGGCGCCATGGGCCAGCATCGCTTCATAGAGCGCCGGCTCGTGGCTGCTGAGCAGTACTATGGTGTTCTGCTGCTGGCCGTTTAGTTTGTCGAGACGGCCGAGCACCTGCTGCGGCGTATGCAGGGTGCTGCTGCCGATGATCACCATCTCCTGCTCGCTCATCTCGGGCCAGGGCTCATCGCTGTTCAGTGGCTGCACATCGAGGTGCCACTCCGCCAACAGGGCGAGCAGGGAGGCTTGCGCGAAGGGATCCGGTTCCAGCAGCCAGAGCCGTTTGCCACGGATCCGATCCAGCGGCAGTTGATCGGTCTGGGGCAGGGGGGAGACCTCCACATCCAGACTGAACGAGAAGATGGAGCCCTTGCCGAGCTCCGATTCAAAGCGGATCTGGCCGCCCATCTGCTGCACCAGCTTCTGGGTAATGACGAGGCCCAGGCCCGTGCCGCCATAACGGCGGGAGATGGAGGAGTCGGCCTGATTGAAGGCCTGGAACAGCTGATGTTGCTGCTCTTGGGAGATGCCGATGCCGGTATCGCGGATCTGGACGTTGAGCCTCACCTTATGGTTGCCACTGCCGGTCTGCTCGATATGGACATCCACGTTGCCCTGTTCGGTGAACTTGATGGCGTTGCCGGTGAGGTTGGTCAGCACCTGTTGCAGACGCATGGGGTCGCCGGTGAGGTAGTCCGGCACATCGGCATCCACCCGCAGGGAAAGCTCCAGCTGCTTGTCGTGGGCGCTGGGGCCGAGCAGGTGCATGGTCTCGTTGAGGGTGTCGCGCAGGCTGAACGGGATATGTTCCAGCTGCAGCTTGCCCGCTTCCAACTTCGAGAAGTCGAGGATGTCGTTGATGATGCCAAGCAGGTTGCGCGCCGATTTCTCGATGGTCTGCATGTAGTCGGTCTGGCTCGGGGTCAGGCTGGTTTTCAGCAACTGGCGGGTAAAACCGATGACCCCGTTGAGCGGGGTACGCAATTCGTGGGACATGTTGGCCAGAAACTCCGACTTGACCCGCGCCGCCTCTTGCGCCCGCTTCTTGGCCATGTCGAGCTCGACGTTCTGGATCTCGATCTGCTCCAGGGTTTCGCGCAGGTCAGAGGTTGCCTGATCGATATTCTGCTGCATCTCTTCGTGATATTCGGAGAGCGCCTTGGCCATGGCGTTGATGCCGTTTTTCAGCATATCCAGCTCGCCGGTGAGCTGGCCGCTGACCCGGGTATCGAGCCGCCCCTCCCGGATCTTGTGCACCGCCTGCACCATGTTGGTGATGGGCTGGGTCACGCTCTTGACCAGCCGGAAACCAAACAGGGTACTGAATGCGACCCCGATGAGCACCATGATCACCGCAAAGAAGGTATCGCGGTACTGCAGCAGCATGGCCCGATCGGTCGCCATCTGCATCGAGATGTAGCCGATCATCGGCGGCTCTACATCGCTGGGCAGCGGGAAGCCATCCAGACTGGTTTCAGCCTGGATCGGGGTGCGCAAAATGATGTCGTCCCCCTGAAACGTCACGCTGGTCAAATCCGGAATGGGCTCGCCATCGGGCAGCCTGAGTCGGGTGAAATCCCGGTGATAGTTCGAGGTAACGAACAGCTGGTTGTCCTGGGTGAAGACAGCGATGGACTTGATGAAGGGGGAGTTCTTGCGGTGGGTCAGGCCAATCAGTCGCTTGAGGGATTCTCGACTGTGCTGGGTCATCCCGTATTCACTGGCGATCGCCAGCGGTTCGATGATGTTGATCCCCTGATCAATGAGGTTGTTTTCCAGCTGCTGGTAGCGGTGGAAGGTGAAGTAACCGGCCATCAGGCCACCGATGATCAGGGTCGGCAGGATGGTGAAGGCGAGAACGCGTGCTCTCAGGCCATATTTGGTCATACGAACAGGCCACCAGTGAACAGGGTTGGCGATAGGGTTGATGGCAATACACGGGCTCTGTGGCCGTATTTGGTCATACTATTATTCTTGTGGGACAATACCCGGCAGCAGATTCCACAATCATGACATAGCCACCTATAGGCACCAAGTTTTATGGCCCAGTTTTTCAAGCCCCAAAAGAAGTCCACCCAGCTCCAACGCATTGAATTTACGATAGACACCCTCGATCACCACTGCGTCGGTATCGGTCGCCATCAGGGCAAGGCGATCTTCGTCGAAGGGGCACTGCCCGGCGAGACCGTCAAGGCACGCATCACCGAAGAGAAAAAACAGTATGGTCACGCCGCCTTGCAACAGGTGGTGACCCCGGCGGCCAATCGTATCGCTCCCTTTTGCAGCCATTATCGCGAGTGCGGCGGTTGCAGTGCCCAGCACATGTTGGTTGCCGATCAGCAAGCCGCCAAGGCGGCGGGACTGGTCAGCCTGTTCGAGCGGTTGGGCAACATCAAGGCGCCAGCGCTGGAGCCGGTACTGACCGGTGAAGATCGTGCCTATCGCCGGGTCTGTCGTCTGGCCATCAAATTTGACAAGAACGGTCGCTGCACCCGGGTTGGTTTCCGCCGCCGCAACAGCAACGATCTGGTGGAGATCGACAGTTGCCCTGTACTGGCCGAGCCGCTCTCTGCGCTGATTGCCCCGCTGCGTGAGTGCCTCAATCGCCTCAAGAGCCAGCGCGAGCTGGGCCATGCGGAGCTTATCCAGGCCGAGCAGGGGATCATGATGCTGCTGCGCCACACCGGCCGCCCCAATGAGGCGGATCGCGCCCTGCTGGTGGAGTTTGCAAAAGCGCAGGGGATCGACCTCTATCTGCAAGCGGCCGATGATCGCATCGAAGCGCTGCAGCAACAATTTTCCCCATCCTACTCGCTGGATGGCCTGTCTCTTGCATTTGCTCCCGGTGATTTCATTCAGGTCAACGGCCCCATCAACCAGAGCATGGTGGAGCAGGCGCTGACATGGCTCGGGGCGAGCAAGGATGACAAGGTGCTCGATCTCTTCTGCGGCATCGGCAACTTCACCCTGCCGCTGGCCCGTCAGGCTCGCGAAGTGGTGGGTGTGGAAGGTGAACTGGCCATGGTGCAGCGGGCCGAAGAGAACGCCCGTCGCAACGGCATCACCAATGCCCGTTTCTACAAAGCCGACCTGAGCGATGACATTGTCGGCATGTCCTGGGCGCGGGAAGGGTTTGATCTGGTACTGCTGGATCCGGCTCGCCCAGGCGCGCTGGAAGTGATGGGACACGTCGTGAAACTTTCCCCCAAGCGGGTGGTCTACGTCTCCTGTAACCCGGTCACCCTGGCGCGGGACAGTCAGGTGCTGGTGAAAGGGGGTTACCGTCTGGTGCGCCTCGGCATGCTCGACATGTTCCCTCACACCGGTCATCTGGAGTCCATGGCGCTGTTTGAACGGGAGTAAATGACTCATCAGTTCGGCGATGCGGATATGTAATCTGGCATGTCTGCGGCTGTTTGAGCTGGTGTGATTGGGGTAATCTAGACCCTCGTCGTTCGGCAGGGCCTGTTGGCGCGCTCTATTGTCTTTCTGGACAATATGCCTTGAAAAGTGCGCTGGATATCCCCATTTGAGGCAATCTCATGAGGGGAGAAAGTGACAGCTTTCGGCCCGATAATTTAAAGGATTGATACCATGGTTGCGGTTCGCGATATTCATTTGAAAGACAACTTCACCCTGGAAGAGTGGGTCAGCTCGCTCTCCTTGAGTGACAGTGAAAAGGATCAGCTGCGAACCGTCTACCAGTATTGTCTGACGCTCGGTGACGAGGCGCTGACCAGCAAGCTGTTGGTGCGCGGCATCGAAATGGTGGGCATTCTGCAGATGCTCAGCATGGATATCGGTACCCTCAAGGCCGCCATCATCTACCCCTTCGTCGAAGCCGGTCTCATCAGCCAGGAGCGGATGGATGAGGATTTCGGCTCCAAGATCGCCAAGCTGGTGGAAGGGGTGCTGGAGATGGAGGCCATCCGCTCCCTGCAGACCCTCCATCGCAGCGAAACCTCGCCGGAGCAGGTCGACAACGTGCGTCGCATGTTGCTCGCCATGGTCGAGGATGTGCGCGCCGTGGTGATCAAGCTGGCGGAGCGGATCGCCTGCCTGCGGGAAGCGAAGACGGCAGATGAAGAGACCCGGGTGCTGATGGCCCAGGAGATCACCAACATCTATGCGCCGCTCGCCAACCGTTTGGGCATCGGCCAGCTCAAGTGGGAGCTGGAAGATCTCGCCTTCCGTTACCTGCACCCGGATACCTACAAGCAGATCGCCAAGCAGCTCGACGAGAAGCGGCTCGACCGCGAGCGCTACATCCGCGAGTTTGTGCAATCCCTGCGTAATGGGTTGAAAGAGGCGGGAGTTGACGCCGAGGTGTACGGCCGCCCGAAACATATCTACAGCATCTGGCGCAAGATGCAGAAGAAGCACCTCGAGTTCAACGAGTTGTTCGACGTGCGCGCAGTGCGGGTAGTGACCAAGCGGCTGCAGGATTGCTATGCGGCGCTTGGTATCGTGCATACCCAGTTCCACCACATTCCTCGCGAGTTTGACGACTATGTCGCCAACCCCAAACCCAACGGCTATCAGTCGATCCACACCGTCGTGGTGGGGCCAGAGGGCAAGACCGTCGAGATCCAGATCCGTACCGACCAGATGCATCAGGATGCCGAACTCGGCGTCGCGGCGCACTGGCGCTACAAGGAAGGGGCACAGGCAGGTGGCAAGGCCAACACCTTCGAAGACAAGATCGAGTGGCTGCGCAAACTGCTCGCCTGGCAGGAAGATCTCTCCGAGAGCGGCTCCCTGCTGGAAGATCTGCGCAGTCAGGTGTTCGAGGACAGAGTCTACGTCTTCACCCCGAAAGGGGATGTTATCGACCTGCCGGCAGGCGCCACCCCGCTCGATTTTGCCTATCACGTCCACAGCATGATTGGTCACCGTTGCATCGGCGCCAAGATTGACGGCCGCATCGTGCCATTCACCTACGCGCTGCAGACCGGCGATCAGGTGGAGGTTATCACCCAGAAAGAGCCCAACCCGAGCCGCGACTGGATGAACCCCAACGCCGGCTTCCTGCGCTCCAGCCGGGCGCGGGCCAAGGTGGCGACCTGGTTCAGAAAACTGGATCGGGACAAGAATATCGTGGCCGGTCGCGAGCTGTTCGAGAAGGAGCTGGATCGCCACAACCTCAGCATGTCCAAGATCGACAAGGGCAACATGCTGCGCCGCTTCAATCTGGAGAGCACCGACGATCTGCTGGCCGGTATCGGCAGCGGCGATATCCGCATCAACCAGGTGCTCAACTATCTCGACACCTGTTACAACAAGCCGACGGCGGAAGAGGAAGATCGCCGCCTGTTGGAGAAGCTGGAGCAGAAGGCCAATGCGCCAATGCGCCACAAGCCCAAAGACCATATCGTGGTGGAAGGGGTCGGCAACCTGATGACCCATATTGCCCGCTGCTGTCAGCCGATCCCTGGAGACTCCATTCAGGGCTTTATCACCATGGGGCGCGGGGTGTCCATCCACCGGGAAGATTGCGAGCAGCTCAAGGAGCTGTCACGTCGCAACCCCGAGCGGCTGATCGATGCGGTGTGGGGGGAGAACTACTCCGGCGGTTACGGCCTCACCATCCGGATCATCTCTAACGATCGCTCCGGCCTGCTGCGCGATATCACTACCGTGCTGGCCAACGAGAAGATCAATGTGATGGGGGTGCGCTCACGCTCCAACGTGCGCGAGCAGACTGCCGAGATCGACATGGAGCTGGAGATTTACAACATCAACGCCTTCAACCGGGCGTTGGCCAAGCTCAGTCAGCTCAATGACGTAATTAGCGCCAAGCGGCTTTGATAGCGAACCGACCGGCCCCAGTGGCCGGTCTGCATTTACGACCCTTTTTGAACAAATCGAAAGCGAATATTCCATGTCCCAACGTTACGATCTACCCCAACTGCTCGATATCATGGCTCGTTTGCGTGATCCGCAAAACGGCTGCCCCTGGGATCTGAAACAGGACTTCCAGACCATAGTGCCGCACACCCTGGAAGAGGCCTACGAGGTGGCCGATGCCATCGAGACCGAAGATTGGCAGGGGCTGAAAGGGGAGCTGGGCGACCTGCTGTTTCAGGTGGTGTTTTACGCCCAGCTGGGTAAGGAGCGTGGGCTGTTTGACTTTGCCGATATCGTCGATACGGTGAGCGAGAAACTCATTCGCCGTCATCCCCACGTTTTTTCCGATGCAGACCTTGGCGACGAGAAAGCGGTAAAAGCGAACTGGGAGGCAGAAAAAGCCAAAGAGCGAGCGGCCCTCGACAAAGAGAGCGTGCTGGACGATATCCCGCAGGCGCTGCCGGCCCTGACCCGTGCCGCCAAAATTCAGAAACGCTGCGCCACCGTTGGTTTTGACTGGAAGACGCTGGGGCCTGTGGTGGACAAGATCCACGAAGAGATCGACGAGGTGATGGAAGAGGCATTGATGGCCGATGTGGACGAGGCGCGGGTGAGCGACGAGCTCGGCGACCTGTTGTTTGCCACCGTCAATCTGGTGCGTCATCTGGGCAAGGATCCGGAGCAGGTACTGCGAGGTGCCAACGCCAAGTTCGAACGTCGTTTTCGTCAGGTTGAGCAGATAATCGCCGCAGAAGGGTTGAAAATGACCGATTGCACCCTCGAAAAGCTCGATGCCGCCTGGGATAAGGCGAAGGAAACCGAGCAAAGTTGATTTGGCGCAAGATGGGGGGGCGGTGAGCCTGATAGATTTTTGCTCATTGTTTGGGAGAGGGGTTTTTGGTATACTGTTTCCCCGTCCTGCTTCATCCCCGAAGCACCCCTTAAAATTCCCTAAACTTCTTTCAGGTTCAGCATGACGACCAAATATATTTTTGTTACTGGTGGCGTTGTTTCATCCCTCGGCAAAGGCATTGCCGCAGCTTCTCTGGCAGCCATTCTGGAAGCCCGTGGTCTGGATGTGACCATCATGAAACTGGACCCGTACATCAACGTGGATCCGGGCACCATGAGCCCGACCCAGCATGGTGAAGTGTTCGTAACCGAGGACGGGGCCGAAACCGATCTGGATTTGGGCCACTACGAGCGTTTCATCCGCACCAAGATGACCCGTCGCAACAACTTTACCACCGGCCGTATCTACGCCGACGTACTGCGTAAAGAGCGTCGTGGTGACTATCTGGGCGCCACCATTCAGGTTATCCCGCACATCACCAACGCCATCAAAGAGCGGGTGATTGCCGGTGCCGAAGGCCATCAGGTTGCCATCGTCGAAGTGGGCGGTACCGTGGGTGACATCGAGTCCCTGCCGTTCCTCGAAGCCATTCGTCAGCTGGCTGCCGAAGTGGGCCGCAACAACGCCATGTTCATGCACCTGACGCTGGTTCCTTACCTGGCTGCGGCCGGTGAAGTGAAGACCAAGCCGACCCAGCACTCCGTCAAAGAGCTGCTCTCCATCGGTATCCAGCCGGATGTACTGATCTGCCGCTCCGACCGTGCCATTCCGGCCAATGAGCGCGCCAAAATTGCCCTGTTCTGCAACGTGCCCGAGCGCGCCGTCATCTCCATGAAAGACGTCGACTCCATCTACAAGATCCCGGCACTGCTGAAATCCCAGAATCTGGACTCCTACTTCACCGAGCGTTTCGGTCTGGAGTGCAAAGAGGCTGATTTGTCCGAGTGGGAACAGGTTATCTACGAAGAGGCCAACCCGACTGGTGAAGTGACCATCGGTATGGTCGGTAAGTACGTCTCCCTGCCGGACGCCTACAAGTCCGTCAACGAGGCGCTCAAGCACGGTGGTCTCAAGACCCGTCACTCCGTCAACATCAAGTACATCGACTCTCAGGATATCGAGACCCGTGGCGCCGAGCTGCTGGAAGGTCTGGACGCAATCCTGGTGCCGGGTGGCTTTGGTGAGCGCGGTGTGGAAGGCAAAATCCTGGCTGCCCAGTATGCCCGCGAGAACAAGATCCCCTACCTGGGTATCTGCCTCGGCATGCAGGTTGCCATGATCGAATTCGCTCGCAACGTAGCGGGCATGGAAGGGGCTCACTCCTCCGAATTCAAGAAAGATTGCGCCTATCCGGTCGTCGGCCTCATCACCGAGTGGGTTGATGAAGAGGGCAATATCGAGACCCGTACCGAGAAGTCCGATTTGGGCGGTACCATGCGTCTGGGTTCCCAGCTCTGCCACCTGGTCGAAGATTCCAAGGTGCGTCAGATGTACGGCAGCCCGACTATTTACGAGCGTCACCGTCACCGTTACGAAGTCAACAACAAGCTGCTGCCGCAGATTGAAGCGGCAGGTCTGAAAGTGACCGGTCTCTCCGCCGACAAGAAGTTGGTGGAAATCATCGAGATCCCGGATCACCCCTGGTTCGTGGCTGCGCAGTTCCACCCGGAGTTCACCTCAACTCCTCGTGATGGCCACGCTCTGTTCGCCGGTTTTGTGAAGGCGGCAGGCGAGTATCAGAAGCGTAATTTGAAGTAATTGAAAATAAATGCGGTTGGGGCACTGTGCCACAGCCGCTTTTTTTGGCATATTTTTGTTGTTTTTTTACGAAACCTGAGGAAATACACATGTCCAAGATCGTTAAAGTGATCGGTCGTGAAATCATCGACTCCCGTGGTAACCCGACCGTTGAGGCCGAAGTTCACCTGGAAGGTGGTTTTGTTGGTATGGCAGCCGCTCCGTCTGGCGCGTCCACCGGTTCCCGCGAAGCGCTGGAACTGCGTGACGGCGACAAGAGCCGTTTCCTGGGTAAAGGCGTGCTGAAAGCCATCGAAGCCGTAAACGGCCCGATCGCTCAAGCTCTGCTGGGTAAAGATGCCAAGGACCAGGCCACTGTCGACCAGATCATGATCGACCTCGACGGTACCGAGAACAAATCCAAGTTCGGCGCCAACGCCATCCTGGCTGTTTCCCTGGCTAACGCCAAAGCTGCCGCTGCTGCCAAAGGCATGCCGCTGTACGCCCACATCGCCGAGCTGAACGGCACCCCGGGTGTTTACTCCATGCCGCTGCCGATGATGAACATCATCAACGGTGGTGAGCACGCCGACAACAACGTCGACATCCAGGAGTTCATGATCCAGCCGGTTGGCGCCAAGACCCTGAAAGAAGCCGTTCGCATGGGCGCAGAAGTGTTCCACAACCTGGCCAAAGTGCTGAAGTCCAAGGGCTACAACACTGCAGTTGGTGACGAAGGTGGTTTCGCTCCGAACCTGAAATCCAACGCCGAAGCGCTGGAAGTTATCGCTGAAGCCGTTGCCGCTGCCGGTTACAAACTGGGCACCGACATCACCCTGGCTATGGACTGCGCTGCTTCCGAGTTCTACGACGCAGAGAAGAAAGAGTACAACCTGAAAGGCGAAGGTCGTGTCTTCACCTCCAACGGTTTCTCCGACTTCCTGGCTGACCTGACCACCAAGTTCCCGATCGTCTCCATCGAAGATGGCCTGGACGAATCTGACTGGGAAGGTTTCGCCTACCAGACTGCTGAACTGGGCAAGAAAATCCAGATCGTGGGTGACGACCTGTTCGTAACCAACACCAAGATCCTGAAGCGCGGTATCGACAACGGCATCGCCAACTCCATCCTGATCAAGTTCAACCAGATCGGTTCCCTGACCGAAACTCTGGCTGCCATCAAGATGGCCAAAGACGCTGGCTACACTGCCGTCATCTCCCACCGCTCCGGTGAGACCGAAGACGCTACCATCGCCGACCTGGCTGTTGGTACCGCTGCTGGCCAGATCAAGACCGGTTCCATGAGCCGTTCTGACCGTGTTGCCAAGTACAACCAGCTGATCCGTATCGAAGAAGCTCTGGGTGCCAAAGCTCCTTTCCGCGGTCTGAAAGAAGTTAAAAACCAGGCTTAATTTGCTGGTTTGCCAGCCTCGGCTGGAATGAAAAAAACCGGAACCCTTGGGTTCCGGTTTTTTTATGCCTGATCCTTGCCACAACAGCCTGAGAGGTGAGGGGCTGTGGCTCTGGTCTCGGGTCAGACAAAGGGGAGCATGCGCTGATAGCGCCCTGCATGCGCCTTGAAGCCCAGCTTTTCAAACAGGGCGATAGAGCGGACGTTATCTGCATCGATATCTGCGGTGAGGCGGGTGACTCCCAACGTGCTGGCGTGGGCGAACAGCAATCCCAGCGCCTCCGACATAAACCCTCTGCGCCAATAGGCCGCATTGAGCAGGCAACCCACCTCGCAGCAGTGGCCCGCCTCACTGAAACTGTGCAGGCCGCAGGTGCCGATCACCTTATTGCTCTTCCGCTCGACAATCGCCCACTCTAGCGACTCCCCCGTTTGCTCCAGCCGCACCACGCTTGCCATCAACTGCGCCACCATGGTGGGAGAGGTAAAGCAGGGATCAGAGGCAAACTCCATGGTCAGTGTGTATGGAGATGGTATTCACCTGACAGTTGCCCACAAAAGGGAGTGGTCATACGGCTTCAAACCGGATAACAAAAC
>NZ_JANFNV010000027.1:0-54299 GCF_024436075.1 Aeromonas sp. JL9
ATGATTTTTCGTGTCATGCTGCCTATGTTGGGGTTGGCATCATTCGAATCAACTCGGTTTTGTTAGCGGCTCTTAGTGAAGTGGAGAAGTGGGAACGTAAACAACTGCAAAACCACAATTAACAACCCTAACTACAGGAGGCTCTCATGAGCACAAATAACACTCAACACACCGCTGCCTATCAAATCGTAGGTGCATTCATCAAAGTGAACGATGGTTTGACGAACCTCGGCACGATCAGTCGCGTTGCACACATGCAGCTCAATGATCCCGACCAGCCACATGCGCTGATGGCATGGTCCGACAGCAACTCATACCCGGCCATTATGTACAGGAGCAGTGACCGTCAAGAAATCGAGGAGCGCTTCAAAGAGGTCTCTAGTCTCGTGCTCAAGCAAAAGAAGCGCAAGTTCATCCGAACCAAGAAGTTACTGGTCGCAACAGACCTGATTGCCGGTTGCACCCCGATCGTAAAAGACGCCAATGTCTGGATCAGTATTTCCCTTCTGTTGCCAGACACCAAGCCCCTGTGGGTTGCATGCGACTCTAAAGAAGAACTTGATGCGGACATGGAGGCTATCGAACGCCAGCTAAGCGCCTAACCGTATTCCTTTTCAATAAAGGGTCTCCAAGGAGGCCCTTTTTTTTTACGAGCCAACACGCATGAAAAGACAAGAACAACCTACACATAATGCTGGAGACACGGCGGTGAACTTTTCCTACGCAGATACCGACCTGCTGCCGGAGCTTAATAACAGCCCCCTTCCCGATGACTACGGCATGCTCAACGACGAGCAACACCAGAGTGCATTGGCGCTCGCGATTGAAAGCGCACTCGACCCCTGCCAGTACATGAATGCTCCCTCACGCCTTCCTGACTGGATGATAGATGGCCTGAGTTCTGATGTGATTGCGGGAGACCCCGACATACCTGATTACCTGCTACCCGTGCAGGAGAATTCTACCAACAAGGCACTGCGGTTACGCACTCAGCATTATCTCAAACCGGGAGAGACAGTAACCCCGGCCAAAGGGGCTAGGCTCCATATCGGCATAGACAGCGAGTACGTTTACAATCCCGCGACAAAGCGTAACGACATTCTCTCCTACCAGTTCTTTGCTATGACAGAGAAAGGAGAACATTCAGACATCATTTACCCCGCATCCAATCGGATATCTGATCGCCTGAGTTTCGATAAATTCCTCGGCCACATCGTAGTGGTATGTAAGGAAAAAGGGTTACTCACGGAGTGGCCGAAACATGTCTTTGTGTATGCCCATTTCCTGCGGGCAGACCTTGCCTCGTTTGGCGACTTCTGGCAGTTCAAAACTCAGGTTAATGGCATTCGCCGAACAGTGGCGTCAGTAAACAATGCCTATGGCATCGATCTTGAGAACGTCTTGCACCGTCAAGCAAAACCGGCCCCGCTGATTTTGCGAGACAAGCAGCGTAAAGCACAAAGAACTTTGATCACCTTTGTCGATACTATGTTACACACCCCTGGTGGTGCGGGCCTTGCAGCCGTTGGTGAACTCATTGGCTTACCCAAATTGTCTCTCCCTGCGGGTCACTCTATTGATCGCATGGATGAACTACTTGCCAGCAACAAGGCAGCCTTTGAAGCTTATGCCCTGCGCGATGCCGAAATTGCAGTCAAATATGGCTTACAACTCCATGCATTCGCTAAGACACTGGGGCTTTCATCTCTGCCAAAGACGATTGGAGGCTGCGCCACATCGGTGTTCCTGAAACATCTGCGCGAAACGGGCCAAGACCGGGATCAGCTATTTGGAACTCATGAGGTGGTGCAAACTGGATGGAACAAGAATGCATCCAGACCTGTGACCAAGACGATTCGGGAAATGACCCCTGCTGCAAAGCTATTCGAGAGTCTTGCCATCGATTGCTACCACGGTGGACGAAATGAATGCTTTTGGGGTGGCGCGACCCCACTATCGCTCTTCAACGATTTTGACCTCAGCGGAGCCTATACCACAGGGCTCGTTGACCTTTTTCCCCTTGATTATGAGCGAGGGCGAATGACCACGAACACAGCCGACTTCTGTGGCCATGTCTTTGGTCTTGCTCGCGTTAAATTTAGATTTCCATACGGGACACGTTATCCCAGTCTACCAGTGCGTACTGGAATTGGCCTGTTGTTTCCCCTCACTGGTGAATCTTTCTGTACCGCACCAGAGATCGAGGTCGCACTCCGTATGGGTTGCCAGATTGAGATACATCAGGGTGTCATCATTCCTTGGGCAGATACGACGCAGCGCCTGTTTGAGCCCTTTGTCTCGCAGGTTCGGGAAAAACGCCAATCGTATGTGAAGAAATCCTTCGAAGAGCTACTTTGGAAAGAAATCGGTAACTCTCTCTATGGCAAGCTGGCTCAAGGTCTGAGGGGCAAGTCAGCCTTCGATACATCCAGTGGATTGAGCAAGCCCATTGAGCGCTCAGCCATCACCAACGCATTTTTTGCCGCGCATACAACCGGTCTGATCCGCGCTGTACTAGGAGAAATCCTCGCCTCTATCCCCACCCACAGGACAGTGGTGAGTGTCACCACGGATGGCTTCCTCACCGATGCAACCTATGACGAACTTGTGCTGACTGGCCCGATATGCCGCCGCTTTCAGGAACTGGGCGAACGACTGGATGGCCCTGGCTTTCGGATGCTGGAGCAAAAACACCAGGTTAAACAGGTCATCGCGATGAAGACTCGTGGTCAGCTCACAGCCGAAGGCGTTGAGGGTCAGCCCCAGATCCTGGCCAAGGCTGGGGTTAAGCCCCCCTGCTCTAAGGACCAGCATCAGGCGTACATGCTTGACCTTTATCTGAATCGTACCCCCGGTCAAAAAGTCGAGAATGACCATTTAATATCTACGGCTGAAATGTGGATCAATGAACGCGATCTCGTCTCCGTGAGCAGGTCAAAGACCCTGAATCTTGAGTTCGACTTCAAGCGGCAACCCATGCTGCCATCAATGCAGCACGTGCTGGGCACCGAGCATATTTGCTTTGATACACGCCCCTGGCCGACGGTAGCTGCCGCTATGGAGCAACGTGTGGTATTCGACAACTGGCGGCGGACGAACTGTCTGAAGACCCTCGATGACTGGGAGAGCTGGGAGGATTACTTCTCCTGCAAGGCGTCGATAAAAGGATTGCCAATGCGTATGACGGATGAGGGGTCGCTTGGCATCCTCAAGCGGGTTTTCCTGCGTGCTTATGCCCAGTCCGCTTTCGGTATGACGAAAACGATGGGGTACGATGAGTTGGCCGAATGGCTGACGGTCAATGGCTGCCCAACCAGCGTGGATGACTGTAAGTTAGCCAAACGCGCCAAGCTGGTCGGGCAGTGTGTACCGGTGACGACGCGCACCGTCCGCCTGGTACGGGTGATCCTGCAAGAGTGCCCAGGGATAGAGCTGGGGGCGCTGTTCAAGCCCGAGGACATGCCACAGCTCCAAAGCCGGTTGAATAACCCCAAGACCGGGATAGCGCAAATCACGCAGGATGCGCCGAGTCATGACGTGATAACCGACTGATTGATATAGCAATATCTGGTTAGTGTAATAAGGCGATTGGGGAAGCAACCATTATGTTGCTTCCCCTTCTCTTTTTTTACAGGCTCTGTGATGATGGCATGTGCTCCTGAATACTCACCCCCAGAGCCGTTTTAGACGCCCAATAGCCTGTCAGTGTGACCCATGGGCATGAATGGCAACAACGCAGGGGAAAACGGCTGGATGGGTGTTTAGAATCGCTTCTAGTGGAGCAGCTATACTACTTTCCACGCCATTCGAAAGTGATGTGTGACGTCATAGCTAACAACACAACGGCAAAGCCAACCGTCCATACAATAATCCCGACACTGAGCTCGGTCGCACGGTTGTTTCGCGTCGGTTGCTGCGCGTTGTGAGGCTGCAACCTTCTTCAATCACTAAACTGCGAAAAGTAGTCGATTACCTCTGCAGCCTGTGTCCCTTTCCGAAATCGACGTTGTGCCTCGAAGTCTATCGACGGGAGCAAATGTATGAGCTGTTCATTCGCGTATAGCGCTAATACCATCTCTGGGTCCAACCCTCTGGGCTGCTTCCTCTTTAAGCTATTCGTCATTTCAATGGCCGCACCGATCATCACATCAGCCAGCTGAACAGCTGGACTGATCTTTGAATCAACCTGACTAACTGACACAAGTTTAAGCGGGAACTTGATACTGGTGATTTCTGTCTGCCGGAACTCGACCTCGTCATCATGGTTAATGTACCGTTCGAGCAGATCATGATAAGTAAGCAGGTTTTTTGACTGGTCGTGTTCAACCCGA
Source organism: Aeromonas sp. JL9 (assembly GCF_024436075.1). Taxonomy (NCBI): domain Bacteria; kingdom Pseudomonadati; phylum Pseudomonadota; class Gammaproteobacteria; order Aeromonadales; family Aeromonadaceae; genus Aeromonas; species Aeromonas sp. JL9. Next base: position 4,332 of record NZ_JANFNV010000027.1, read on the forward strand.
TACGGCCCTTCAGACATGACTTCCATCCGGCTAATTAGCGACTGCAACACGATGAAAGCAGCATCGGTACCGACTCCTGGTGTTGCTATCGCTGACAGGCAAGAGGGTGCCGCATGGAACGCCAATGGTCCAAGGGCTTCTGGTAGTTCACGCCAGTTTGTGTTGCGTGCTGCGATGACGAGATCGGACAATGCCTCTGGGGTCTTTTCTTTCATTGCTCGCTGAAAGGCTGCCAGCAGCATGTCAAAGGCATTCTTACCCAACAGTGTAGGGCCTACGTAATACAGAAGCGATGCCAGCGAATAATTTTGTCCGTCCGCATAGAAATTTATTCCCCGCTCGTAGTAGAACGGCTCGACTGCGTAGTCCACGAACATCAGCAGCAGCAGGAAACGCTTGTCACAGACGTATGTTACACACTTGTAGTTTTTCAGGACGTCACTGAGCAAAGCGAGCAGTCGGGGGTGGTTCTTAGGTCTTCGTGCAAGCGACCTGTATTTGAGTTCTGGCGCCTGTAGCCCCGGGAAGTGTGTATTTATGAGAGACCTAGCATGCTCATCGCTGATCGCAATTGCAGCAGCGCCCTGAAAGGGCTGTTCAGCATTTAACAAATCAAAACCAGTATATCCGCTTTCATCGATCCGAAAACACTCCATTGGAAAACCTCCATTTTCTTGGGCTATCAGAACTCGTCCGAAAGTGTTCTGTCCACTATTTCCCATGAAAATATTTTATGAATTGATCATCAACGCAGGCCAAAATGCTTGATTAATGCATATTGTACACGACTTGGACCTGTTTTTTACGCCATCCATAAGCTCTTTATTATAAGAGAAATCGTATATGAACTTAGGTTCATCATCATTAATCTTGATTCCTAAAAATCCATACCAAAGCAACAAACTAAAAATTCTTCTTGCCTTCCCATCATTATCCTCACTGCTTGAGATCATTATTATGACCTCGTCTTCGCTGAGTTCTGACTTACACCCAATGAATGAATAAAGAATGTTCTCTGTATCTGCCGCTACGTCCCTTAGCTCATAGCCTATATCCCTGAGCAGGTCTGAAGAATATGCAGATAGACCTTTATCAATATCTGACTCACAAATGAGATCATGATTCAAATTAATAGCGAAGCTTTTGCAATGATTAATCAAATTAAGTAAAAAACGAGGTCTCATCAGAGATCTTTCAATCAAATACTGCGATGTTTCCTCACCTTTATAGTGACTAACAATAACTTTTAACCAAGCATCAGAAAACTTAGTGTTATTATCTAACCCATTTGAGACTATGCGCAATCTAACCATCTCCCTTAATAGATCAGGATCAGTCCAGTCTAGAAGGACACTAGCTTCTTTTCCCCTGTCCGCCGTTTCCTTAACCAACAATTCATAGACGTCATTCCTAAGGAATACTGCAGTTTTTACATCAAGATCTTTTTTACCAAAGACCCTCTCAATTTTTCTAGTCGCATCAATCAGGGCACGTATCATTAAAAGATCATTATGCTCTAAACCAGATGTGGGCCAGCCATTATCTATGTTATCAAACAATAACCATAACGTACCCTTGTTCTCCATATAAGACAGCAACTCTTGTCTTAATGATTTCACGTCATGTTTATAAAGAAGCTCAGTAACCTGTGAGGCAGATAGACTTACTTTTGTTTCACCCGAATGTAAAGACTCATATTCTGAGTAAATTTTTTCCATAAGCCCCGACATTCGCTCTGAAAAATCACCATCAGAATCATATTCCTCAACATTGTAAATTTGAGATAAACGTCTATATCCATCATACAAGGTGTGATCATGAATATGTCTTTTTTTGTCTTTTTCTAAAACCTTATAACAAATTTCCAGAAGTAAAACATACTCCCAAAAAGCTGTAATTGTGTGTAGATACGTCCCCTCCTCTAAGAAAGACAATATCCTTTCTTTAAACTTTATCAACTTATATCCGTCAGGTTTTAAATCCAAGACAATATTTAAACTTCGATTTCTTTCTCTTTCTATATCTCTAATCTGTAGAAATATTGCAGATTTCCCTGAGCCTTTCCTACCTATCACTAAGTGGGCTTCACCTCTTAACGCTTTTAAGTATTGATCTGTTTCTAAGTAATACGAGTTTAAGTCTCGCATTTCATTTTCAGCAGATGATGAGCCTAAGTTCAACTTTTTCAAGAAAGAACGTTCTGGCTGAATATGTTCTTCTGTTTGTACTTGGAAAGCCCGTGCCACATTACTAGCAAACTCTGCTATAAAATCATTTATTTCGTCCGGATGATAAGTGACATTTACAAAGTCACGATAATCAAGTGGGACTGGATCATCACCGTTTTGTAAAATGCAAATTGCTTTCTGCATACCCTCTGCTAAACCAGCTATGAATGCTGCTCTCATATTGTGACTATCACTACCAGCAGATATCTTTGATAGTAACGGAACGATGACACCGTATGACGATCCGACTTGGTTTATTGCATCGTATGCTGAAAGTCTTGGTTGCTCATTAGGATCAAAGTTTCTAAAAATGTAGCCTGACTTCTTAATTCTGGAAACTATGCGCCCAGACCAATCTGTTTTAAAGGGTGTTTCTAGCAAATAAATTGGTGCTTTGCGATTATGCTTTTCTTGTATTTCCAGAGGTGCTTTTTTTGAAGCCTCAAGTATAAATCGCTTTAACTCATATGAGTTTTGATATTCACAAAAACCAAGTGTATCAAATATTCCGACTTCTTCTATTGTTACTCCCATAGCTTCAATGCTTTTATTTTTCGTCAGCAGCACTCTTTTCGCACTGCCTATTGCATAGCCTATCTCGTAAGTTACATTAAAATTTAGAGTTGTAATATCAGCAATAAGAAAGTCAGCCTCATCAATACCTCTCAAAACCTCTGTAGATATGAAATGACCAACAATGTCCAGTTGTTTCCAAGTCTTGACCTCTATCTTCGACTGAGAACGATTGTAGTCTTCAACTGCCTGCTCTATACATTGCCCTATCTGAGCCGGTGTAGATGCATAAGCATAAAACCCAACAATGTCACCCATTCTGTATCTTCCTCTGATCTGTATTTTCTTATTGTTGGCTTACAATTAGCCCAAGCCTAATTGCTCAGACTTCCGATTGTGGAAAACACTAACTCATGATGCGTAAGAGTCCTACCTTATCACCTCATTGAGTTGATGAACATTTGCGAATATCACACTATGAGTAGTTGCTCAAACTTTCTTGATTACCGATGTTCAGGGGGCAAAGATGTTCAGGGTCTAACTGCGCAAACCATCCCTGCCGCGGAATAGAAAAACACCATAACCTATTGATATTTAATTAAAATAACGCAAGGTGGAATAACCCCATTGGGTATACACACATAATCTGTCTTTCTCCCTCCTCGCCGATGACAAAAAAACAAGCCTCCCAGCCACGGGCCGGGGGATACTTGTTTTGGGGGGGATGGTGGCTGAGAGGGACATCTGAAACAGACGAAGGATGGACTAACCTACTGAGCCGCTGACCGGTTTCGAGTTGGGTTAGTCCATGGCTCCTTGCCCTGCATGGAAAGGCAAACTCGGCAGCACCACTACCAGTGCCGAACCGCCGCTGGTTCCTGTTCCTCTCCTGTCCGGTGCGACGGTTACGCAGCCACTGAGACGGTAAACACGCCCATCTGGTAGTAACTGACGAAGTTCGACTCCCACATCGTATAGAGCTCCCTGGCCGACGCTGGTCCCATCTGGCCGTAACGGAGCAGGTAGTATTCTTTGCTCAAAAAGTTGAAGTCGATCTCTTTGACCAACTCCGCCATATCCTCCGGCCCCTGATAGCTAAAGTCCGTCACGTAATCGAACTGCCACTGGTCTTTACGCTTTAGCAGCCGTATTTCTACCGGATGGAACCCACCACGAACCGGGCCGTAATCCGGGTCTCGGAAGTTGAAGACCAGACTGGATTTTCCCTTCAGCACCATTCCAGATCTAACCAGTTCCTGATCCAGAATACTCATCAATGCCTGACTGACAGGCAGGGCAAAATCGCCCGCAAATGGGATCGTCATAATCACCTCAGATTGATTGTTTAGGGGGGCTCACCCTTGGACAGGTGAGTGCTATGCAGGGGTTATTCGATGGTAGAAGTTACGGTAGAGAGCTCATTGGTTAGCGAACCCCAGCGCTCAAGGTAATCAGGCACCAGTTCGTGCAGCATCGGATTGCCGTCAGCCTTCTGGATCAACTTCAGCCCGTCCGAGCGCAGAATGGCTGATAAGAATCCGGCGTTATTGGCGCTGCCCCCATTAAACAGTCGCTTCATAATGCTGGATTTAAAGGGCTTGTCTGCGGGCAAGGAGCGCAACACATCGTCAATCGCCGACAGCGCAATCCACTCCTTGCTATGCAGACCCCCACCCTGATTGCCTGTAATTTTCAGGAACAGCTCGCCACTCTCGTCATGACGACCAATGGCATAGAAAATCAGCCCTTCTGATCGGGCACTAAGTTTCTCGGCGGTATGGTTGAGCAGGGTGTGTATGGGTGCAGGGCCGCCGGGTGCAGACTCTGCGGTGTCGCCGGGTCCTGGCCTGGCCTTGTCGGCGTCAGCCGCAAGGGCTGGCGAGAGGGGGTCGGCGCAGCCGCTTGCTCCGGATGTGAGAGGGCTCTCGTCGGCTGGCGTGGCGCTGGCAGGTTTAGGGGTCTCTTCAACGCGGTTTTTACGGGGTCTTGTCATGATAGTTTCCTTACAACGTCGTTAGATAACCGGAGATTGCGATCTCCAGATCATCGCTAGATGGATCATAGATAAAGGGTCATAGAAAACGCGATAGCGTGACAGGACCGACTCCATCACTGTCACAGTGATCTCATTCGGTCCTTGGCGGATTGACGGTGGTGTGACTTAACCGGCAGTGCGGCTAATGCCGAGGTGATGACCGATAAATCATCCAGATAACCGGCAAATGGAATGGGATCTGGTACCACGTCGAACGGGTTTACCAGATAAGCCAGCGCACCGATGATGAGTGCATAGCACCAAACCGGCAGATCGCCATCCGTGAGCAGGACATACAAGAGCACAGCCTTTTCCAGCAGCTCCTTAATCCCCTTGATCTCTTTTAGCTTGCGCATGATGTCGCTATGGCTGGGATTACTCATGGTGCATCGCCTCCAGGGTGGTGTTCAGCGGTGCATCTGAGTGGATCAGTAGGTAAATCCCCGCCCCCTCATCGTTGAGGATGGCCAGCAGCAGACGCCAATCTTCGGATATGGCGAATTCTTGCTCCGGGTAACGCAAACCGAACATCACCTGATTCTGGGTATGCTGTGGCGTGGCCTGGAACTCATTCACCGAGTCCGTCATCTCGATAATGACCAGACTACAACCGGTCGTGTCCCAGAATGCCCTCGCCTCCTCTACTGATGAAAAGGGCTCAATAATTTGCTCCATGACCGAGACATGGAGTGCCGGGTAGGCCGCGAGCAATGTCTCCTCCGGCCATTCCATACAAGTTTTCATCGTGTTTCTCTCCAACAAAAAGGCCCTTAAGCTCAGATGAACTTAAGGGCCTGGGAACTGTGACATGTGGACCAACAGCCGATGTGACAGCGCTGTCTGGTTATTAATATCTGTTTATAAACAATACCTTTTCGGTCACTCCGCCTGGATCATAGACGAGAGACCTTCGCTGATATTGCGACTGCGCTCAGAGGTCAGCTTTGCATACCGCTGGGAGGATTGAATGCTGGCGTGGGCCAGTTGTGCCTTGACGTCATACAGGCTGTATTGCCCGGAAGAGACCAAGGCACTGGCGACAGAGTGGCGAGCCGTATGGAAGCAGACCTCATCGCGGTCTTCGATACCCGCTTTCTGCAACACCCGTTCATAGGCACATCTGGGTTCACCGATGGGCTTGCCCTGACAGCGAATATGCTGGCTCGCGAACACATAGGGATTACCGGCTATTCTGGGGAGCTTCTCCAGAATATCGATAGCCAGCGCACTCAGGTAAATGATCCGGCTCTTGCCATTCTTGGTTAGGGGTACGAACAGCGTCTTATCCTCCCAGTTCACATGTTCCCATTTAGCGAGTAGCACCTCTGACTTTCTTGCCCCCGTCAGATAGAGCATCGCGATGAAGCTGCCTGCGGCTTGATTACGGTCCTGCAACGCCGCCTCAATGACCCGTTTCATCTCTTCAATCGATAGGAAACGCGTCCTGGCATTGTCCTCCTTCAACAGCTTGATCTTGGCCGCCTCATTAGTCTCCAGAATGCCCCAGCGCACCGCATAGCTGCCCATGGTCTTTAACTGGGCCAATACCCTGTTGGCGGTACTCGGCGCGTAGGCCGTCTGCTGAGGGTTATTAGGGTGAACCATCTCCGATTGCAACTGCAGGACATCCATCGCCTTGAGCTGTCGGTAACGCATGGCCCCAAAGCGTGGTTCGATGTTGTGTTTAAACCGCTGAATATCGCTGCTGATCGACCGTTTGCCGATGGTCTTGAGGTGCGGCAAAAAGGTCTGCCAGAAGAACTCCGAAAGGGTGGGCTCAGTTTTGTAGCTATCCCGCTCTGCTACCGGGTCGATGCCTTCTGCCAACATCGCCTTGTACTTGCGGGCAATGGCCCTGGCTTGGCTCACGTCGATATCGCCGAATCGTCCTAGGGCGATGCTGCGCTTCTTGCCCTGGAGGGTATAGCGCAGTAGGAAACGCTTACTGCCCTGGCCTTTTCCTGACAAGAGCTTTAAGCCGATGACCTCTGTATCGGAGAACTCCAGTTCAGTAGCGCCAGCCTCTCGTTGTTGTGCGGGCAAAGCCTTGATGGCTGCATTGGTAAAGCGAAATTTGGTCTGCATAGATACCTCCGATGATGGGTTGGATCATGGGATTAATATCTGTTTCAAAGAGGATTCAATGCGGGTTTGGGAGGGGTGAAGAGGAAGGGGTAACTGTGAGCGGCACTTGTGTCAGCACCAGAGACAGACCCCGGAAAGGTCCGGAGCAGTGGCCTACCAAACGTCCTTGGCTATGTTGGAAGACTGAGCAGGTTGTTCGCAACGAGTAGCAGGAAGTAGTAAGTCGCTTAGACAAGAAATGGACAAGAAAGGAAAAGCGAGAGAGGGAAAACGCTGGGAAGCAGAAACAAAAACGACGCCATGAGGCGTCGTATCTGTTTAATCTGAAAGGCTTTTTCTTTAATCTTAATGGTGCCCGAGGCCGGAATCGAACCGGCACGACGCGAACGTCGAGGGATTTTAAATCCCTTGTGTCTACCGATTTCACCACTCGGGCACCGCAATCGGTATCAAGCTCGCGTGGCGGGCTTGTCAATATGGAGGCACGTTCCGGAGTCGAACCGGACTAAACGGATTTGCAATCCGCTGCATAACCGCTTTGCTAACGCGCCATGCAAAAGAGAGTTGGCTCTCTATTGTCTGAATTTGGAGCGGGAAACGAGACTCGAACTCGCGACCCCGACCTTGGCAAGGTCGTGCTCTACCAACTGAGCTATTCCCGCATTGGTCTGGCTGACTGCCTGACTACGAGGACGCATTCTAGCGATGTTCCTCGCCCAGTCAACCAGAAATATTTAATTACCTGATCGTTCGGGCATTTTTTGCCCTTTTTGAACAGTTTTAGCGCCTTTGGCCGTTTCCTGCCTCAAATCAGCGGAAACCTCACCTTGCGGCGCAGGTGACTCACAGGTTGGCGTGGTGGGTCAAATCGCCCCAGGCGGCCTTCATGTACTGGAACATCGACCAGAAGGTGAGCACGGTGGCGACATAGAGCATCACATAGGCGAGCCACACCATCCAGACGTTGTATTGCCAAATCAGACCGGTGAGCGACACCATCTGGATCATGGTCTTCCACTTGCCAATCCAGCTGACCGCCACCGAGGAGCGTTTGCCGAGCTCGGCCATCCACTCACGCAGGGCGGAGATGATGATCTCGCGGCCAATCATGGTCATGGCGGGGATGGTCACCCAGATGGTGTTGTAGTGTTCGACGATAACCACCAGTGCGGCGGCGACCATGATCTTGTCGGCAACCGGGTCAAGGAAGGCGCCAAAGGCGGTGGACTGATTGAGCTTGCGAGCCAGATAGCCATCAAACCAGTCAGTGGCAGCGGCCAGAATAAAGATGATGGCGGCAGCCAGATAGGACCATTGATAAGGCAGATAGAACAGGATGACGAAGACGGGAATGAGCAAAATCCGGAAAAACGTCAACAGGTTAGGTATGTTTGTCATTATTTTCAGCCACTTCTTGTACGTCGCTACATAGTGCGCCAAAGCCGATTTGCGATGCAACCGCACTGGCGCCCGTCTTGGTCTTTTTAATCCATCAATCTTCTCAAAATGCGAAGGCCATTATGGCATTTACGGCCCCCCCGCGTCACGGCTCTTGTGCATCAAGGAGTTAGCGATTTTGCCATGCCGCTAACCCTGCTCAGGCGCTGTGCAAGCCATCGTGGATGGTCTGGGCCAGCTCCTGACTGATGCCGGGAACCTTGGCCAGTTCATCCACGCTCGCCTTTTTGACCTCCTGCAGGCCGCCCAGATATTTGAGCAGCGCCTGCCGCCGCTTTGGCCCCACCCCCGGAATATCCTCCAGACTGCTGCTGGTGCGGGCCTTGGCCCGTCTGGCCCGGTGGCCGGTAATGGCAAAACGGTGAGATTCATCGCGAATATGCTGAATAAGGTGCAAAGCGGGCATATCTGCCGGCAAATGCAGCTCTTCGTGGCTCTCCCCCATGATGAGTGTTTCCAACCCTGCCTTGCGGGTGACCCCCTTGGCAATCCCCACCAGCAGCGGATATTTGCCGCCGAGAAACTCCAGCTGACGGGCCAGGATCTCTTCGGCGCGGCGCAACTGGCCGAGGCCGCCGTCGATAAACAGCACGTCCGGCACCTTGTCCGGCTCCTGCTGCTTGCCAAAGCGGCGCTCCAGCGCCTGCTCCATCGCCGCGTAGTCATCACCGCCAGTGATACCGTCGATATTAAAACGACGATATTCCGATGAGAGCGGCCCCTCCCGGTTGAACACCACGCAAGAGGCCACGGTGCGCTCCCCCATGGTGTGGGAGATATCGAAACACTCCATGCGGGCGATGGGACGCTCCAGCTCCAGCAGCTCTTCCAGCTGGTCGTAGCGGGCGGTGATGGTGCTCTTGTGAGCCAGCCTCGAGCGCAGCGCCGTCTCGGCGTTGATGGAGGCGAGCTTGATAAAGCGGGCCCGTTCGGCGCGGGTACGGCTCACCACCCGCACCTTGTAGCCTGCGGTCTGGCTCAGGGTCTCGGCGATGACGCTCTCATCCTCCAGCGCCACATCGAGCAGCACCTCACTCGGGATCTGCCGCCCCCCTTGCCCCGAGAGATAGAACTGCAGCAGGAAGGATTGCACCACCTCGTCGAGCTGGGTATCGGCCGGCACTTTCGGGAAGTAGCTGCGCGAGCCCAGCACCTTGCCCTGACGGATAAAGAGCACGTGGATGCAAGCAGCGCCTTGCTGGAAGGCGACCCCCACCACATCCAGCTCGTCCAGCACGTTGCCGCTCACCGACTGCTGCTCGGTGACCCGGCGCAGCGCCAGGATCTGATCCCGATAGCGGGCCGCCTCTTCAAAGCGCAGATCGCCGCTGGCGGACTCCATCTTGCCCACCAGCTCGCCAATCACCTGCTGGTTCTTGCCCGCCAGAAACAGCTTGGCCAGCTCCACCTGCTGGGCATATTCGGCCTCGCTCACCAACCCGGGTACGCAAGGGCCAGCGCAACGCTTGAGCTGATAGAGCAGACAGGGACGGGTGCGGTTGGCATAGACCGCATCCTCGCACTGGCGTACCGGAAAAATCTTCTGCATCAGATGCAAACTCTCACGCACCGCGCCGCCAGAGGGGTACGGGCCGAAGTACTCTCCTTTGATCTTGCGGGCGCCGCGATGCACGCCGATGCGTGGATGCTGGTGCGCGGTGATGATGATCCAGGGGTAGGATTTGTCGTCCCGCAGCAGCACGTTGTAGCGGGGCTGGTACTGCTTGATGAGGTTGTGCTCGAGGATCAGCGCCTCGGTCTCGGTGTGGGTAACGGTGACCTGGATATCGGCGATCTGTCGCACCAGGGTGCGGGTCTTGATGCTGTCGACGTTGGTGCGAAAGTAGGAAGCGAGCCGCTTTTTCAGATCCTTGGCCTTGCCCACATAGATCACGGTGCCACCGCTGTCATACATGCGGTAGACGCCACTTTGATGGGTGACGGCGCTCAGAAACGCCTTGCTGTCGAAGAGATGTTCGGGAGAGAGGGTCATCAGCTACTCGGCTCACACAAAGGCAAAAATTGACGGGCAGAGCATACTGCCCCCGCCGCCTGAAAAGCAAAAGGGCAGAAAAGCAAAAAGGCGGCACGCGCCGCCTTTGTGACCACACGCCACCCGATTAGAGGGTATCGGCATCCAGCATGCCATAGCGAATGGCCAGATGGGTCAGTTCCACGTCACCGTTGATCCCCAGCTTGCTGAACAGACGATAGCGGTAGCTGTTGACCGTCTTCGGGCTCAGGTTGAGCTGCTCGGAGATATCGGTCACCTTCTGCCCCTTGGTGATCATCATCATGATCTGCAGCTCGCGCTCGGAAAGGGACTTGAAGGGATTCTCGTCAGCGGAGGCAAACTGGCTGAGGGCCATCTGCTGGGCAATCTCCGGGGAGATGTAGCGCTGACCGGAGTGCACCAACCTGATCGCCTGGATCATCTCGTCAGGGGCAGCACCCTTGGTCAGGTAACCGGCGGCGCCGGCCTGCATCACCTTGGTGGGGAACGGATTTTCTGAATGAATGGTCAGCACTATGATGCGCACATCGGGGCGGATCCGCAGAATTTTGCGGGTCGCTTCCAGACCACCAATACCCGGCATGTTCATGTCCATCAGGATCACGTCCGGATGGTGTTGGCGACAGAAAGTGACTGCTGTCTCGCCGCTCTGTGCTTCGCCCACCACCTTGATCCCGCGCACATCTTCAAGAATGCGTCTTATCCCTGTACGCACCAGCTCATGATCATCGACCAGGAATACATTTATCACCCAAACACCCCGTTTTATCTCGTTTTAGCCGCCCGGTTAGGGTTAACAGGGCGTCTTGCATCATAACCAAACTCGTCGCTTTGGCAAACCATGCACGCCAAAAGTTTGAGAAAACCCATGTTTAACGTTTAAAATCAAATAATTATATAAATTTTCAAAACAAAAAACGGTGCCTTGCGACACCGTTTTTCATGACGTTAGTGCTGTGGCCATCACTTGGCCAAAAAGGCCCGCACCTTCTCAAGATCGGCCTGGGTATCCACCCCGACCGGCGGCGCTTCAAGGGCCTGGGCGACGTGGATCTTCTCCCCGTACCAGAGCACCCGCAGTTGCTCCAGTGCCTCGACCTGCTCCAGCACGCTCGGTGCCCAGTCTACGTAACGCTGGATAAAGCCGGCGCGATAGGCGTAGATACCGATATGACGCTGGTAGTGGTCACCAATCTGCTCATGGCTCTTGGCAAAGCGATCCCGATCCCAGGGAATGCTGGCGCGACTGAAGTAGAGGGCGTAGCCATCCTTGTCAGTCACCACTTTCACTGCGTTCGGATTGAACGCCTCTTCGGCATCCTTGATCGGCACCGACAAGGTCGCCATCGGCGCCGTGGCAGCGGCCAGATTGTCCGCCACCTGACGAATGATGGCGGGCGGAATGAGCGGCTCATCCCCCTGCACATTGACGATGATGGTATCGGCGGCAAAGCCGTAGTGACGGCACACCTCGGCCAGACGCTCGGTGCCGGACTGGTGATCCGGTGAGGTCATGCACACCTCGACGCCGGTGCTCAGCAGTGCCTGCTGTACCCGCTCGTCATCGGTGGCAACGATCACCCGATCGGCACCCGATTGCAGGGCTTTCTCCACCACGTGCTGCACCATGGGCTTGCCATGGATATCCGCCAGCGGCTTGCCCGGCAGACGAGTTGACGCATAGCGGGCAGGAATGACGACGACGAAACTCATGACGGCAGCTCATCGCTGTTGAGCGGACGGGCACGGTTCTCCAGTAGTACCGGGATCCCCTCTTCCAGCGGATAGGCCAGCTTGTCAAAGCGGCAGACCAACTCATGAACTGCTTTGTTGTAATGCAGCTTACCCTTGCAGACCGGGCAGGCGATGATGTCGAGCAACTTGATGTCCAAAGCCAAAACGATACTCCTTCAACGATGTCGCGCTGGCGGCTTCATCACGCCAGCGATGGATGTCGAGCAACCAGCTATTCCATGCGGGGCATATTTCCCCCCTGCTCCCCCGCCGAGGCGAGAGAGATTAATCTTGTGCCTTGGTTACGCCTTGCGCCTTTCCACTCGTGTTCAGCTTGTGCAGCAGGGAATCGAGCAGGGAGGCGGGCAACTCGGCACTGACCGGCAGATACCACCAGTTTTCGAGGGCAAACGGACGACACTTGACCGCATCCTTCTCGGTCATCAGCAGCGGCTTGCTGGCAAAGCGGCCCACCAGCTCATCCCGATCGAAGGGGTGATGATCGCCGTAGGCGGCCTGCTGATCCAGCTGGTAGCCGAGCCCTTCAAGGGTGGCAAAGAAGCGGGGCGGATGACCGATCCCCGCCAGCGCATCGACTGGCCCCGACAAGGGGGCTGCCAGCGGGGCATCGTCGCGCACCCGGCGCGGGGTGTCGGCGACCAGTTGCATGGGGTACTCCCCCTTGCCCGGCTCGCCGCCGTTGCAGATGATGGCGTCCACCCGTTTGAGACGAGTGATCGGCTCGCGCAGCGGCCCCATGGGCAGCAGGCAGGCGTTGCCGAAACGGCGCGCTCCGTCCACCACCACCAGCTCAATGTCGCGGGCCAGCCCGTAGTGCTGCAGACCGTCGTCGGTGATGATGATATCCACTTCACCGCTCTGCTCCAGCAGTCGTACCGCGTCGGCTCGTTTCGGGGCAACCACCACGGGGCAGCGGCAGCGCCGGGCAATCAGCACCGGCTCATCCCCCGCCTGCGCCGTGGTGCTGGTCTCATCCAGACGATAGGGGTAATGGGGCGCCTTGCCACCATAACCACGGCTCACCACCCCGGGGCGATAGCCGCGGGCTTGCAACTGCTCCACCAGCCAGACCACCACCGGCGTCTTGCCGTTGCCCCCCACCGAAATATTGCCCACCACAATGACCGGCAAGGAGGAGCGATACCCCTTTCGCCAGCCATGACGATAGGCGTAGCGGCGGGTGCCGCTGATGATGGCGAACAGCAGGGCAAAGGGGGCCAGCAACCAGCGCCAGCCACTTTTGCGATACCAGAGCCGTTCCAGCATCAGGCCTTGCTTCCCGCGTTGCCAAACTGAATGGCGCGCAGCTGGGCATAGGTGCCGCGCTGCTCCATCAATGCTTCGTGGTTACCGCGCTCGACGATATGGCCTTCGTCGATCACCAGGATCTCGTCCGCCTTCTCGATGGTAGATAGGCGGTGAGCAATCACCAGCGAGGTACGGGCCTTGCAAAGCTCGTCGATGGCCGCCTGAATGTGGCGCTCGGACTCGGTATCGAGGGCCGAGGTGGCCTCATCCAGCAGCAGAACCGGCGCATCGCGCAGCAAAGCCCGCGCAATGGCAACACGCTGGCGCTGACCACCGGAGAGGGATGCACCGTTCTCGCCAACCACAGTGTCATACCCGTTGCTCATCTTGCTGACGAACTCGTCGGCATGAGCGATACGGGCGGCCTGCACGATCTGGTCGCGGCTGTATTTGTCTTCTGCCGCGTAGGCGATGTTGTTGGCCACCGAGTCGTTGAACAGGTGGACATGCTGGGAGACCAGCGCGTACTGCTTGCGCAGTTCGCTCAACTTGTATTCGCGGATGTTGATGCCGTCCAGCAGGATCTCGCCCTGATCGATGTCGTAGAAGCGGGTCAACAGGCTGGCTATGGTACTCTTGCCAGAGCCGGAACGGCCCACCAGCGCCACCGATTTACCCGCCTCCACCTTGAAGCTGACGTTGTGTAGCGCCGGGGTGTCCTTGGTCGGGTAGGTGAAGGTGACGTTGCGAAACTCGATCTCGCCGCGGGCACGCTCCAGAGTGCGGGTGCCGGTATCCCGCTCCGGCTCGGTGTCGAGCAGGCCAAACAGGCTGTGGCAGGCGGTGATGGCCCGCTGGAACTGGTTGTTGACGTCGGTCAGGCTTTTCAGCGGCTTGAGCAACATCATCATGGAGGTGATCATGACGGTAAAGGTACCGGCAGTCAGGGTTGATTTGACGCTGTCAATGGTCGCGACATAGAGGAAGGCCGCCAGCGCGATGGAGGCCACCATCTGCACCACAGGGCTGCCGATGGCATCGGCGGCGACCATCTTCATGGTCTGCTGGCGCATGTTGTTGCTGACCTGGAAGAAGCGTTTCTCTTCCACCTTCTGGCCACCAAACATCAGCACCTCTTTGTGCCCTTTGAGCATCTGCTCGGTGGAGGTGGTGATATCCCCTACCGCCTGCTGGATGTGACGGCTGATCTGGCGGAAACGGCGGCTGATAAGTCCGATGATGACCCCTACCAGCGGGCCAACCACCAGGAAAATCACCGACAGCTGCCAGGAGTGCCAGAACATCAGGCCGAGCAGACCGACCACGGTCGCCCCTTCCCGCACCAGGGTCACCAGCGTGGTGCTCGCCGCCGAGGAGACCTGACTGGCGTCATAGGTCACCTTGGAGAGCAGATGACCGGTGTTCTGACGGTCGAAGAAGCTCATCGGCATCGCCACCATGTGATTGAACACCTGCTGTTGCAGACGCATCACGACGTGGTTGCCGACCCAGGCCATGCAGTAGTTGGAGAGAAAGTTGGCGACACCGCGCAGGGCCACGATGCCGAGGACGAAGAAGGGCATCCATTTCAAAACGGTGCTGTCGTTGCCATTGATGCCCTGATCGATCAGCGGCTTGATGGAGTAGACAAAGGTGGTATCCACGGCGGCGTAGCCCAGCATCCCGATGATGCCACCGACCAGGCCCAGCTTGCGATCACGGACATAACCGAGCAGGCGTTTGAATACTGGCCAGCTCTCTTGTGAGGTTTCTTGTTGCATGAATAGCCGTTAGTAATGGAAATGACGGGCTATTCTAGCCAAAGCGCAGGCTTACACCAAGCGCCGCCACCTATATCGCATTCCTACACGGCAGAAATGGCCGATTATTGCTCAAACCACACTCGCGGTCGCCACCACTCGCCACTGCGCCGGTACCAAGGCCCCAGATCTCGCTCGGCGGTGACGCTCAAGCCCTCTGCGGTGGGTTCGACCAGCATCGCCCCTTGCTGACCGGTGATCCACTGGCGGGCATCCCGATAGCGGGCTACTACATCGGGACGGGGAAAGCCCCACTGATTCATAAAACCGGCGCTGTGGATCACCTCCTTTGCCGCCACCGCCGCGACAAACGAGGGTGTGGAGGAGGTGCGACTGCCATGATGGGGGCTCACCAGCAAGGTGCTGGCCAACCCCTCCCCCTCCAGCGCCACCAGTCGTTGTTCGGCCTGCCGTTCGATATCGGCGCTCAGCAATATGCTGCGCTCGCCATCGCTGATGCGTACCACGCAGCCATCGTTGTTACGCCCACCGCCTGGGTATTCGGGCCAGAGCACCACAAACGAGAGCCCCTGCCAGCGCCACTGTTGCCCACGCTGGCACAGGGTGGTTCCCTCACTGAAGGGGTAAGAGGAGAACTCGTGACGCACCGGCATGGCGCTGAGCAGTCGCTTGCGATTGCCGGCATGGTCCCGATCCTTGTGGCTGATGATGAGGCGATCGATGACCCGGATCCCCAGATGGCTTAGCTGGGGCAGGATCACCGCGTCCGCCATGTTGTAGCCTCCGGGATAGCGATCACCTGTGTCATAGAGGATGGCACGCTCCCCCTTGCTGATCAGCACCGCCAACCCCTGCCCCACATCCAGCACCCGTAGTTGCCAGCGGACTGGCGTTGGCCAGAGCGCCAACAACAGCGCACACAGACCCGGTAGCAACAGCCAACGTGCCGGGCGCCACTGCGCGGCGAACCAGAGCAGCAACAGCAGGGTGCAAAGCGGCAGCCACCAGCCGGGCAGTGGCCACCACAGTTGCAGTTGCTCGGAAAGCCAGTTCAGGATCGTCAACACCCACCCGAGCCCCAAATCCGCCAGCCAGAACAGGCCGTAGGCAAGCGAGGTGGAAAGCGGCGCCAGCAGCACACCGATCAGGGCCAGCGGGATGATGGCGATACAAAAGAGCGGCACCGCCAACAGGTTGATCACCATGGCAAGGGGCGCTATCCCCTCGAACAACGCCAGTTGCAGCGGCAGCAGACCGAGTAGCAGCCAGAGCTGGATCTGCCAGAGCCCCGGCTTGTCGTGGAGATATCCCACCAGCAGCAAGATGGCCACCGCCAGAAACGAGAGCCAGAAGCCGGCCGAATAGAGGGCGAAGGGATCCCAGAGGGTCAATACCACAAAGGCCCACAGCCAGATGCGCCAGGCCGGCCACTCTCGCCGGCTCCAGCGCAATACACTCCACACCAGCACCATGATAAGAGCCCGTTCGGTGGCCACCGCAAATCCGGCCAACGCACTGTAGACGGCGGCAAACAGCAGGGAGGTGATGATGGCGCCGCGCAGACCAAACAGCCTGCCCAGCCACCACCCAAGCACCGCCACCAGCGCGATGTGTTGCCCTGAGATGGCGATGATATGGGTCAGGCCGCTGCCGCGAAACAGCTCCCACTGGGCATCCGTGATGCCGCTCTGCTCGCCAAAAGTGAGCGCCGCCAGCAAGGGGGCATGGTCAAGCGGACGCCAACTCTCGGTCGCGGCCCCCAACCAGCGTTCACGCCAACCCGCAGGTGCCTGTTGAATATCTATCACCCGACGCAGATTGCCAGTGGCGGTGATCCCCTTGCCCAGCAGCAGACGCCGCCCATCCAGCCCCGCCTCGTTGGCAAGACCGTGAGCCGGTTTCAACGAGGTCACCAGGGTGATCCGGCTGCCTACCGTCATGGCGGGTAATGCCTGATAGGCATTGACCCGGATCAGGGGCTCAGGTGTCACCGGTTGCTCGTCGAGGGTGCTCACCCGCAGCAGCAGCCGGACAAATTTATCCCCCTCGGGCTCTGCACTTTGCAGCTGTGCGGTTATCATGTGGCTCGTCTGATCGCCCAACCGCTCCAGCCAGGCCAGCCGATAGGCAAGATTGGCCTGCATCCAGAGGATGCCGAGCAGGAGAAACAGCCACCGCCAGGCACGGCAATATGCAAGGGGGATCAGCAGGGACAGCAACAGGCCCCCCCATGCGAGTGAAGGTAACCATGGCCAGAGCAGTGAGGAGCTTGCCCCCAGGGCAAACGACAACAGACGCAGATCCATGGAGCAAGTATTTAGCAAGGTTTCAATATGCCCAAACGACTCATTAAACGCTGGATGCCCGATCAGCAAACCCTGAAAGAACACAAGCACCTGCGACTGTTCGGCAAACTGCTGCTCGATGCCAACCTCTGGCACCTCAACCGCCGCTCGGCTGCCGGGGCATTTGCGGTGGGCCTCTTCATGGCCTGGGTGCCGCTCCCCTGCCAGATGCTGCTGGCCGCCGGTGGCGCTATCCTGTGCCGGGTCAATCTGCCGCTCTCGGTGGCGCTGGTCTGGCTCTCCAACCCCTTTACCATGCCGCCCCTGCTCTATGGCGCCTATCTGGTGGGTTGCCAGCTCATGGGACATTCCGCGCAGCAGATAGAGATTGAATTCACCTGGGAGTGGCTGGTCTCGGTACTCGGCACAGTGGCACCACCGCTGTTGCTGGGCTCGCTGATCCTGGCCCTGCTCAGCTCCCTTATCGGTTACACCCTGATCCGCACCTTCTGGCGGATCAGCACGGTGCGCCAGTGGCAAAAACGCAAGATGGCCCGCCCATGCTGAGTCGCTGGTTTGCCCGCTTCAAGCTCGATCCCGATACCCTGCGCCAGCAGAAGTGGTTTGCCCTGTTTGGTGAGCGACTGCTTGCCCCAGCCCTCTGGCAAGGGGGCACCCGCGCCCTGAGTGGCGCGGTGGCGGCCGGGATCTTCGCCTGCTGGTTCCCCATCCCGATGCACTCGCTTATCGCAGTCGGTCTGGCGCTGGCATTCAGCCTCAACCTGCCGCTGGCACTGCTGGCGGTCTGGTTCAACAATCCGCTGACCCTACCATTCATGTATCTCTACGCCTATCGCACCGGCTGTCTGGTGCTGCACAAGACGCCGGAGCCTTTCCACCTCAGCTGGACCCTCCACTGGCTGGAGCAGGAGGCGGCCACCCTGGTGCCCCCCTTCCTGCTCGGCAGCCTGCTGCTGGCGGTACTCACCGCCCTGAGCGGCGGCGTCCTGACCGCGCTGCTGTTACAACTACGCAAGCTGTGGCAAGGTGCCCGCCAACAGTGAGTCCCCCTTCCTATCGTTTGACGATCAACCGTTGGCGATCAAAAAAGCCCGTCACCAAGGTGACGGGCTTTTTCATGGCATAGTGCCAGAGCGCAAGGTGATGCGATTACAGCACCTTGGCGATCGCCTCGCACAGGGGATCGATATTGGCGCGGGTAATTCCGGCCACGCTGATCCGGCCGGAGCCGACGATGTAGATGGCAAATTCGCTCTTGAGGCGCTCAACCTGATCCTTGGAGAGGCCGGAGAAGGAGAACATGCCGTTCTGCTCGCGGATAAAGCTGAAATCCTGGCTCACGCCGAGGGCAGCCAGCTTCTCGACCAGCAGCTCGCGCATCTCGCGAATACGCACCCGCATGGCAGCCACTTCTTCGACCCACTCGGCATAGAGAGCCGGATCGCTCACCACGGCGGTGACCACAGCGGCGCCGTGTGACGGCGGGTTGGAGTAGTTGGCACGAATGACGGTCTTGACCTGGGTGAAGGCCACATCGGCGATCTCTTTGGTCGCGCTCACCAGCGTGAAGGCGCCGACCCGCTCGTTGTAGAGGCCGAAGTTCTTGGAGAAAGAGCTCGCCACCAGCAGCTCGTCATGGCACTCGGCGAAGATGCGCAGGCCTTCGGCATCCTCTTCGATACCACGGGCAAAACCCTGATAGGCGAAGTCAAACAGCGGCAACCAGCCGGCGGCAGCACTCTGCTTGGCCAGCGCGCGCCACTGATCGCTAGTGGGGTCGATACCGGTCGGGTTGTGGCAGCAGCCGTGCAGCAGCACCAGCTCACCCGGCTGCACTTCGGCCAGCGAGGCCTGCATGGCAGCAAAGTCGAGCCCCTTGGTGGCGGCGTCGTAGTACTTGTACCACTTGACGGTCAGGCCCGCGGCCTGGAACACGCTGACGTGGTTGGCCCAGGTGGGATCGGAGATCCAGATGGTCTTGGCCAGACCGTTGCGCACCACGAATTCGGCCGCGATACGCAGGGCCCCGGTACCGCCCGGCGCTTGCGCGGTCTTGGCGCGGCCACTGGCAACCAGCGCAGAGTGCTGCCCGAACAGCAGTTGCTGTACGATGCGGCCATATTCGATATTGCCTTCAATACCGAGGTAGTTCTTGGTCTTCTCGTCGGTCAGCAGCTTCTGCTCGGCTTTCTTGACGCAGTGAAGAATGGGGGTGGCACCGGACTCGTCCTTGTAGATCCCTACGCCCAGATTGATCTTGTGGCTGCGAGAGTCAGCGCGGAAGGCTTCGGTCAGGCCCAGGATCGGATCCGCTGGGGCGGCAACAACCTTTTCAAACATGGTATTCCCTGTATTCCGTTGAGTTCGTTGGGTGGCAAAGCGGCTTGATAAACAAAAGCGCTCATCTGGCGAGCGCTTCGTCAACTCTTTATATCACCGCGTTCAATGGGGGAAAACCGCTTTTTGGCTCGCTTTCAGGCCAATTTCAACCAACGGCATGCCACGCTGGCGCCAGCGCACACACCTCGGCCGACAAGCCACCATTGGACTCAACCAAACCGCTACAAACTGCTAACAATGACTTGGGGATCCGGCTCGGTTCCCACGGCCTAGCCTCAGTCAAAGGTTGGGCATACGCGCTGAGGATGGGGGCCAGATCACGGGGCAGCCACCAGCTGGCCGGACGGCCCAAGCGCTGGGCCAGCGCCTGCAGCCGATCCACCCCTGCTGGATCGAGGGAGGTGAGATGACTCCACAGCACATTGGGGGGCAAGGCGGCCACTACCTGCTGCAAGGCGAGAGGAGCCGATGGGGGGGCCCACACCAGCAAGATGCCAATATCAAGGGGCATCTCGGCAAAGGCGCCGACGCTGTCTGTGGTGATCACCCGCTCGATACTCCCCTCCCCCCACAGGATCTTGCCAAGACCCGCCAGGGTGCGCTCGGGTAGGGCCACCTCCCCCAGCGCCTGCAACCAGGGGGCAGCATCGATCAGGGTGCCGCCGCTGAAAAAGAGGCTGAACGGCTGGGCGGCGCGCAAGCGCAACAGCTGATCGGCACAGAGCCGGATCCCCTTGTCCTCGAAATCGATCTGCTCGTTGGGGGTGAAGTTCACCTCGCTCTTGCGATAGAGCGCCGCCAGCACCCGCTCGTTGACCTGCTCCCCCAATTGCCAGCCCTGAGCATGCAACCACTCCTCTGGCTCGGGGGGAGCGGTGGCGATCTCGGCCAGCATCAGCTCGCGGGTGAGATAGCGCCGCCCGGCCGGGGTGAGCTCATAGCTGTGGCTGCCGTGGGCGAGCAGCAGCTGGTTATCCTTGAGCAGGCCCACCAGCGGTTGCCACTGGCGGCCACGGATCACCACAGGTGAGTGGCTCAGCAACTGCTGCGCCAGTGCCCGCCATTCGGGGTGACTAAAGTCGATCAATTACAATCCATCCCTGTCAGTGCTCAATCGGATAAACAGCCTGAAAAGGTACCGTTACAGGCCGATGACGCCAAGCCTCCCGCGCCAATTACGTGACCTCGCTCCCTGCAATGTTCCCCAGACAGAAGAGCCCACCGTGGGGTGGGCTCTTCCTTGGATAACACTCGATACTTATTCGACGTTGAGGCGCAGCTCGGCGTCGTGCCAACCCAGTGGCAGGGTCAACAGCTGATCGAGCAGCTCCCGGCGATCGGATTTCTCCAGATAGGCGAGATAGAGCGGGCGGCTCAGCGGCTGACCCCCCTCCACCAGATGGAGCGCCCCCTTCTCGAGGAAGGGGCTGACCATCCGCCGTGGCAGGTAGGCAGCCCCACCGTTGGCCAGCACGAACTGCAACGCCATGCTGGCGGAGCTGGAGTGCAGCACCGGGGTCTTTTGCAGGCTCTGCAAGCGGCTGGGTTGCGGCTCGAAGCTGGTGCCCCAGTCGAGGTGGATGTGCGGCATCTGCATCAGGTTGTCGGCATTGGCGGCCGGATCCCGGCTCACCAGCTCGAACACCAGCTCACCGATGGGATGCAGGGCAATCTCGTCGATCTTGGTGGGCTCGGAGAGCAGGGCCAGATCGAGGGAGCGCTCCAGCAACTGGCGGCAGAGGTGCTCGCGGGAGGCTGTTTCCAGCCGCACCGCCAAACCGGGCGCCAGCGCATAGATGTGATTGAGCCAGTCGTTGAAATCGAGCTCCCAGAACACAGCGGGCGCGCCGATGGCCAACTGCTGGCTGAATCCTGGCGAGAGTGCCACATCCTGCTTGGCACGACCAAGGGTGTGCAAGATAGCGTCTGCGTAGGGCAGCAGACGCTCACCGGAGGCGGTCAGACGGATATTGTTGCGATGACGGGCAAACAGACTGACACCCAGTTGCTGCTCTAGCTGGCGGATCCGGAAACTCACCGCCGACTGGGTCAGGTAGAGATTTTCAGCAGCCCGGCCAAAATGCCGGGTCTTGCTCACCTCGATAAAGGTCCGAAGCAGCTCGGTATCCATTAATCGATGGACTCGTCACTGCCACCGCCGCTGCCACCACCGACATCAAAGCTGCCGCCACCGCTGCTCTCTTCGCTGGCGCCGCCAACGACGGTGCAGAGGCGATGAACGCGCTTGGGACCGATCACCTTGAGGTACTTGAACCACACCTTGGCATGGGGGTTGGCACCGGCTTCGCCGGATTTGACCTGCTCGACGAAGGCGGACTCGACATCGTCACGGGGTGCAAGGTTGCCCTGGTAGAGTGCCAGCATGGCGGTACCATACTTTTCCAGACTGTCCGCTTCGGCCACAGTGAATTCACCACTGCGACGCAGGCCACGGGGAAAATGTTTGAAGTCGTTGAAACGCTTGTCTGATTCGAAGCTCATAGTGCTCTTTTTTCTGGTTAGTTTGACCTTTGCGGGCAAGTATCATCAGGCCATCGCCGAGTGCAAAATCAATTTTCTCACTATGTTAATAAATATCTTTTATCGAAGTCACTTTGCCCCATCGCTGACGCCGATTTTGTGGCATAACACACAAAAAACGTTGATAAATAATAAACTTATGTAAACGTGCAGCCAATTTGCACGTCACTTTTGGGACTTCGCAGGCAAAAATAAAGCGCCATACGGCGCTTTATTTATCACATCAGGTGAACCAGCTGAACCTTTGGTTCAAACATGCTTACTCAATCATGGCCGGTTGGGCCAAGTTGTCGGCACGCCACAGACGGTAGCGCACTTCATACTCCTGCGGCACGTAGATCACGAACGGCAGTTTTGAGTTGTAGTTCACGAAGAAGCCCTGACCGTAGATCTGGACGAAGGTCTCTTTCTGCTGGTTATCCGGGCACATCATCAGGGTGCTGATGGGGTCAGAGACCTTGCCCAGTTTCAGGTAGTTGTAGCCCCAGCCTTTGACGCTGTGCTGTTCCAGGTTGCCTGCAAAACGCGGTACGTTGCAATCAACCATCATCTTTTTGCCGACCTGCAGCTCGACCATCATGTCGGCTTCTTTTTCGACTTCAGGCAGGCGGATCACCACACGTTCCTGATTCACGTCAGCGGCTGGGAACATGCTGATATCAAATTTTTTCGGCTCGGCGGCGAAGGCATGGCCACCCAGCAACAAGGCGCCCAGCAGGCTAAAACGCAATACGGTTTTCATCTGTACCTCATGGGGTTGGTTCAACGCCGCTAGACTAACCGCTCTGCCGATTTCATGCCAGCGATCTGCTACGTAAAAACTGCGTAAAATGATGCAGATCCGGCACACCATGACGTGATCTGGCTATTTTCTGACAGGGCGCACACTCCCGTTACGGGAACCTGAAACAAAAAGCGAGGCCAATTGGCCTCGCTTTGCATTCAAATGGCGCCTGGCGGTTATTTAGCCGCCCCTTCATAGGCCTTGATGACGGCGACCGCCTTGTCGGGGAAGTCGCTGAACACCCCGTCCACATCGGCCTGATAGAGGAAGATGTTGAGCAGATCGGTGAAGTCCTTGGCATAGGCCGGGATCTGCCCCTCATCCTGACGGAAGGTATAGGGGTGAACTTTCAGGCCCGCTGCATGGGCTTCTTTTACCATGCCGGTGAAGACCGGTTTGCCCAAAGTGCCCGGCTCGGTGACGATCATCGGTTTCCACGGGCCAATCCCTTCGGCATAGCTGGCGATGGTTTTCATCGCTCCCGGCTTGAACATCCAGTCATAGTTGTAGGGGGTCGCCTTACCCTTGGCGTCGTAGACCATGGTCTCGTTCCAGTCGGTCTCGGCCATCAGCTGCACCAGTTTCAGATCCATACCCATGGCGGGCATCAGCTCGCTGTTGATGCGCTTGAGTTCATCGGCATCGAAGCACTGCAGATAGACCTTGTCATCCTTCCCGGTGTAGCCGTACTCCTTGAGCACCTTCAGCACCGCCTTGGAAATATCCTTACCTTCGTGACGGAACAGCCAGGGTGCTTTGATCTCCGGATAGATGCCGATGTTCTTGCCGGTGCTCTTGTTGAGCCCCTGGATCATCTCGATCTCCTCCTGGAAGGTATGGATATTGAAGTCTGACTTCCAGAGCGGGAAGCGGGCCGGATAAACCGGCACCTGCTTGCCATCCACCAGCTGGAACGGCTCGGTCATACGCAGGGAACGCACCTCATCCAGGGTAAAATCCACCACATAATAACGGCCGTCCGGACGGGCACGGCCAGGGAAGCGCGCCGCCACATCGGTGATGCCATCGAGAAAGTGATCGTGCATCACCACCAGCTGGTCATCCTTGGTCATCACCAGATCCTGCTCCAGATAGTCGGCCCCCATGCCATAGGCCAGTGCCTTGGACTCCAGGGTATGCTCGGGCAGGTAGCCGGAAGCGCCACGGTGGGCGATCACCACCTTGCCGTCATCGGCAGCCAACGCGGGTAATGAGAGGGATGCCCCAAGGCTTAAGGCGATGAGGGAAACGGCGAGTTTTTTCATATGTGATGCTCTTTATTATTGTGTGTAGGTAATTGTTCTATCAGAGGTTTATTGCACATTTACGGTGGAAAAAGGTGGGCAGCAGCGCACTGCCCACCGTCACTCATCAGCTCGCCTTGCGCAGAGCCTGATGGTATTGGTCGAGCCAGATCTGCAACATCTGCTGCTCTGAGTCGTTCAGGCGCAGCCCCAGCTTGCTGCGGCGCCAGAGGATATCGTCCAGTGAACAGGCCCACTCCCGCTCGATGAGATAGCGCACTTCCGACTCGTACAGGCCACCACCGAAGTGAATGCCGCGATCCTCTTTCAGCCAGAGACGGGCATGGGCGCCATAGGCCTCAGCGATGCGCAGGGCGCTGCGATCATCGAGCCAGTCAAACTCCAGTGCAAAAGCGCGGGCCAGCTCGCGTACCGAGCAGTCAAACTCGCCACCTGGCAGCCGGCTGGTCGCCGTCCAGTCATCCCCCATCTGGCTGAACCAGGGCTTGAGCTTGTTGCAGGCGGCCTGCGCCAGCTTCCGATAGGTGGTGAGCTTGCCGCCAAACACCGACAAGAGCGGCGCACCGTCAGACTCGCCAGAGAGCTCGAGAGTGTAGTCGCGGGTCACCGCTTGCGGCGAGTCTGACTCGTCATCACAGAGCGGGCGCACCCCGGCGTAAGTCCAGATCACATCTTTCGGCGCAATTTGGCGAGTGAAGTGGGCGTTGACCACCTTGCACAGGTAGGTAATTTCGGCCTCGCTGATCTTCGCTTCCCGCGGACTGCCGTGGTGCTCCACATCCGTGGTGCCGATGAGGGAGTAGTCCTGCTGATAAGGGATGACGAAGACAATACGGTTGTCCTCGTTTTGCAGGATATAGGCCTCTTCGCGCTCATGGATGCGCGGCACTATCATGTGGCTGCCTTTAATAAGGCGAATGCCGCGGGGGGATTTCTCGTGCAGGCTCTCGTCATAGAAGGTCTTGACCCAGGGGCCAGCCGCATTGACCAGACCACGGCAGGTGATGGTGAACTGCTCGCCCCCTTCCCGCTCCAAAGTGAGCGTCCAGTGTTTGGAACCACGCACCGCCTTGATGCAGCGGGTGCGGGTCTGCACATCGGCCCCCTTGTCACGAGCCATCATGGCGTTGAGTACCACCAGTCGGGCATCGTCGACCCAGGCATCGGAATATTCAAACCCCTTATTGATCCCCGCGCTCAAACCATCTTGTGGCAGGAAGCGCACGCCACAGCTCCCCTTTAGCTTGTCGCGCTTGGCCAGATTGTCATAGAGGAACAGACCGGCGCGGATCATCCAGGCCGGACGCAGGTGCGGACGATGCGGCAAGCGAAAGCGCATGGGACGGGCGATGTGAGGCGCCATACCGAGCAGCACCTCACGCTCCGCCAACGCCTCTTTCACCAGCCGGAATTCGTAATGCTCGAGATAGCGCAAACCGCCGTGGATCAGCTTGCTGGAGTTGGACGAGGTGGCAGAGGCGAGATCTTGCGCCTCAAACAGGGCAACCTTCAGACCCCGTCCTGCCGCATCGGCTGCGATGCCGACCCCGTTGATGCCGCCACCGACGACGACCAGATCATAATGTTCGCTCATGTTCACCTACTTTCATTTTTATGATTGCTATAACAGCAATGTTTGATTTCGCTCATTTTAGAACATGAAAATACAACAAACGAACATTTTATGATGAAAGTGTGATCGCCACAGCCCGCCAGAGGTGGCAAAGGGAACAGGTCAGCTGAGCAAATGGCGTCGGGCCGAAATCAGCGGGTTAATAGCCAAAAAAACCAGATTGAATAGTAGTTTTGGCAATACCCATAAAGGGGTGAGATGGGTGCAGGGATGGGGGAGAGAAAGAGAAAGGAGGCCGCCCTGACGGGCGACCGGCACAGCCTTGGCGTGTTTCGCCGTCAGCAGATGTGGCAGGCGATCTGGTGTTGCGCCATCAATCGCGTCAGCTTTTCCGGTGGCTCCTGATCGGTAAAGAGGGCGTGGATCTGGCTGAGATTGCCCAGATTGACCATGGCATTGCGACCGAACTTGGTGTGGTCGGCGGCCAGGAACACCTGACGGGAGTGAGCGATGATGGCCTGGGCAATCTTCACCTCGTGATAGTCGAAATCGAGCAGGGAGCCGTCGTTGTCGATCCCCGAAATCCCGATGACGCCATAGTCCATGCGAAACTGACCGATAAAGTCGCGGGTCGCCTCCCCCACGATGCCGCCATCGCGGTTGCGGATCTCGCCACCGGCGATGATGACGGTGAAGTCATCCTTGGCCGTCAGAATGCTGGCCACGTTGAGGTTGTTGGTGACGATGCGCAGCTCACGGTGATCGAGCAGGGCGCGGGCGATCGCCTCGGTGGTGGTCCCTATGTCGATAAAGAGCGATGAGCCGTCGGGAATATTGGCAGCGACCTCGCGGGCGATGCGCTCTTTCTCCTTGAGTTGCATCACTTTACGGGCGCTGTAGGCGGTATTGACGGTACTCGAATGCAGGGAGGCACCGCCATGATGGCGCCGGATCTTGTTCTGTTCGGCGAGATCGTTCAGATCCCGGCGAATGGTCTGGGGGCTGACGTCAAAGTGGGTCACCAGATCGTCGGTCGAGACAAATCCCTGCCGCGTCAGGACGTCCAGGATCTCCAGATGTCGTTGGGTTTGCTTCACGCTTGCACTCCGATGATGAGACAAAAAAAGGCCCCGGCAGATGCGGGGCCTTTTGGCAGTTTACCTGATCCCCTTTGGGATCAATAAGCTGAGGATCACGTTTTATGCCTTATGGGCAGCCGCTTTCTTGGCCGCAACGGCAATGTTCTCATGCTTGAGGGTCATCGCCAGCAGGATGATGGAGAGCACGCAGGAGACAGTCAGCACCATGAAGCCGCCATCCCAACCGAAATGGTCAACGGTATAACCCAGCATGGCGTTGGCTGCCACGGCGCCGCCCAGATAACCGAACAGACCGGTGAAACCTGCCGCAGTACCAGCAGCTTTCTTCGGTGCCAGCTCAAGAGCATAGAGGCCGATCAGCATGACAGGGCCGTAGATCAGGAAGCCGATAGCCACCAGCGCCATCATGTCGATGGTCGGGTTGCCGGCCGGGTTGAACCAGTAAACCAGCACAGCCAGGGTCACCAGCACCATGAACAGGATACCGGCCGGTGCACGGCGGCCCTGGAACATCTTGTCAGAGATCCAGCCACACAGCAGGGTGCCAGGAATACCGGCCCACTCGTAGAGGAAGTAAGCCCAGGAGGAGTTGTCGACGGTGAAGTGCTTGGCCTCTTTCAGGTAGGTTGGCGCCCAGTCCAGCACACCGTAACGAATGAGGTAAACGAAAGCGTTGGCGATCGCGATGTACCACAGCAGTTTGTTGTGCAGCACGTACTTGACGAAGATCTCCTTGGCGGAGAACTCCTGCTCGTGGCTCTCGTTGTAATCCTTCGGATAGTCGTTCTTGTACTCCTCGATAGGAGGCAGACCGACCGATTGCGGGGTATCACGCATCACGAAGAAGGCGATCACCGCGATGGCGGCCGCCGCTGCCGCAGGCACATAGAAGGCACTGCGCCAGTCGTTGAACCAGCCCATCCCGAGGATAAACAGCGGGCCAATCATGCCGCCGCCCACGTTGTGCGCCACGTTCCAGACCGCAACCACTTCACCGCGCTCTTTCTGTGACCACCAGTGCACCATGGTGCGACCGCAGGGCGGCCAGCCCATGCCCTGTGCCCAACCGTTCAGGAACAACAGCACAAACATGATGGCAATGCTCGAGGTGGCCCAGTGCATGGTACCCATCATGAACATGATGGCAGCCGAGAGCAGCAGACCGGCGGAGAGGAAGTAACGGGCGTTGGAACGGTCAGAGACGTTCCCCATCAGGAACTTGGACAAACCGTAAGCGATGGAGACCCCGGAGAGCGCGAAACCGAGATCACCACGGGAGAAGCCCTGCTCGATCAGATAGGGCATCGCCAGACTGAAGTTTTTCCGTACCAGATAGTAGCCGGCGTAACCGAAGAAGATCCCGAAAAACACCTGCCAACGCATGCGTTTGTAGAAGGGGTCGACCTTGTCAGCCGGGAGCCTGTCGATGTGCGCCGCAGGCCTGAAGAGACTAAGCATGTTCTGCTTCCTTATTGTTGTTATGGGCGGTTGAGGATGCCCTGACCATTCCGACGAATCATGTGAGTCCACCGATTCGCAAGCGAGCCAATTGTGCTCATATGCGCTCATTTAATCTGTGATGCATGCTCAAATATTGCAGTTTTATTACAAATAAAAGCTCCAAATGAGAAATTGCTCAGCAAGCGCCAGCCCTTGTGTGGCAAGGGTTGCAAGCTACCCCATAAGTGGTAAGTGGCTGTTATCAAGATGCTTTACGTCACATTTTCTTAGCAATGAGTGGGATCTTGTCCACATTTCCTATGGAGGGGGGATGGTGAAATTAGCGGGAAGGGTTATTTTCTGTCACGACCGATAACGAGCGCAAACGAGCATATCGTTTGCGCAAGACGCAAAAACAACAAGGAAACGTTTTCGGCAGCAACGGATAGACACAAAAAGATAGAACGGAACATCAAACCTCTACGGGTGGATATAAGGAATAAAAGTATGAGCATACAAAGACCCAATACCCTGCTTGGCGAGTGCATCGCCGAGTTTATCGGAACCGGCCTGCTGATATTTTTCGGTGTCGGATGTGTGGCGGCACTGGTGCTGGCAGGCGCCAACTTCGGGCAGTGGGAAATTTCCATTACCTGGGGTCTGGGCGTGGCCATCGCCATCTATGTGACAGGCGGTATTTCAGGTGCCCACCTGAACCCGGCCGTCACCCTGGCGCTGATGACCTTCTGCGGTTTCGACAAGCGCAAGGTGGTGCCCTACATCATCGCCCAGATGGCCGGTGCCTTCTGCTTCGCCGCCCTTGTCTACTTCCTTTATGGTAACCTTTTCACCCAATGGGAAGTGACCCATAACGTGGTGCGCGGCAGTGTCGAGAGCCTCGGCACCGCCGGGATCTTCTCCACCTACCCCAATGCCCTGCTGACCAACATGCAAGCTTTTGCCGTCGAGCTGGTGATCACCGCCGTCCTGATGCTGGGCATCATGGCGCTGGGTGACAACAACAACGGCGCCCCCAAGGGTTTCGCTGCCGCCCTGCTGATCGGTATCCTGATCGCGGTGATCGGTGCCTCCCTTGGCCCGTTAACCGGTTTTGCCATGAACCCGGCCCGTGACTTTGGTCCGAAACTGTTCGCGTTCTTTGCTGGCTGGGGTGATGTTGCCCTGACCGGTGGTCGTGACAACCCCTACTTCTGGGTTCCGATCCTTGGCCCCATCGTTGGCGCCCAGATTGGTACCGCTCTGTATGTCAAAGTGCTGGCTCCCTGCGTCCCGGGCAACCGTGTCGTCACCACCGAGCAA
The DNA here is from genome assembly GCF_024436075.1 of Aeromonas sp. JL9. NCBI lineage: Bacteria > Pseudomonadati > Pseudomonadota > Gammaproteobacteria > Aeromonadales > Aeromonadaceae > Aeromonas > Aeromonas sp. JL9. The sequence continues at coordinate 34,118 of NZ_JANFNV010000027.1, forward strand.
GCGACCCAAACCGCCAAAGAAGAGGCTGCCGCATAAGAGCGGCCCCCTCCAACGTATAAAAACGTGGAAAATAGAAACGTGGAGAACATCATGTCTGCTGAAAAGAAATATGTCGTCGCTCTGGACCAGGGAACCACCTCTTCCCGCGCCATCGTGTTTGATCAGGATGCCAATATTGTCGGTACCTCCCAGCGCGAATTCACCCAGCACTACCCGAAAGCGGGCTGGGTAGAGCACGACCCGATGGAGATCTGGGCGACCCAATCCTCCGTCTTTACCGAAGTGCTGGCCAAGACCGGCCTTCGCAGCGAAGAGATCGCCGCCATCGGTATCACCAACCAGCGTGAAACCACAGTGGTATGGGAAAAGGCCACCGGCAAGCCCATCTACAACGCCATCGTCTGGCAGTGCCGCCGCACCGCCGCCATCTGCGAAGAGCTGAAAGCACGCGGTCTGGAAGAGTATGTTCGCGAGAACACCGGCCTGGTGCTGGATGCCTACTTCTCCGGTACCAAGGTGAAGTGGATCCTCGACAACGTGGAAGGTGCCCGCGAGAAGGCGATGAACGGCGAGCTGCTGTTCGGCACCATCGACACCTGGCTGGTCTGGAAGATGACCAATGGCGAAGTGCACGTCACCGACCCGACCAACGCCTCCCGTACCATGCTCTACAACATCCGCGAGCTGAAGTGGGATCAGAAGATGCTGGACGAGCTGGGCATCCCCATGTCCATGCTGCCGGAAGTGAAACCCTCTTCCGAAGTGTACGGCTACACCACCCGTGGTGGCGGCTCCCGCATCCCCATCGCCGGTATCGCCGGTGACCAGCAGTCTGCCCTGTTCGGCCAGCTCTGCTTTGAAAAAGGGATGGCCAAGAACACCTACGGCACCGGCTGCTTCATGCTGATGAACACCGGCACCGAGCCGGTTCGCTCCAGCAACGGCCTGCTGACTACCGTTGCCATCGGCCCGAAAGGGGAAGTGAACTACGCGCTGGAAGGTGCGGTGTTTATGGGCGGCGCCACCATCCAGTGGCTGCGTGACGAGCTGAAGATCATTCACGATGCCCGCGATACCGACTACTTCGCCTCCAAGGTGGGTGACACCAACGGCGTCTATCTGGTACCGGCCTTCGTCGGCCTAGGCGCGCCCTACTGGGATCCCTATGCTCGCGGCACCATGGTCGGCCTGACCCGTGGCGCCAACCGCAACCACATCATCCGTGCCGCGCTGGAATCCATCGCCTATCAGAGCCGCGATGTGCTGGATGCCATGCAGCAAGACTCCGGCATCAAGCTGGCTGCCCTCAAGGTAGACGGCGGCGCCGTGGCCAACGACTTCCTGATGCAGTTCCAGGCTGACATGATGCACACCCCTGTGGTGCGTCCGACCCGCATCGAGACCACCGCCATGGGCGCCGCCTTCCTGGCTGGTCTGGCAGTCGGCTTCTGGAAGAGCTCGGACGAGCTGGAAGACAAGTTCAGCGTGGACCGCGAGTTCATCCCGCAGATGGACAGAGACGATCGCGCCAAACGTTACAGCGGCTGGCAAAAAGCGGTTGAGCGTTCACGCCGTTGGGCTGAAGAGGATTGATCGGGCACCCGACATTCCGTTGAGATAAACACCAGAGAGGCCGACCGCAATGTCGGCCTCTCTTTTTATGCTTTCCCTTGCCGCTTTCTGCCCCCTTCCCCGCTCATTGTTCCCTCCTGTTTTTCTGCCGCCCTCTGTTGTCACCATCCGCCACAACGCAATTGAGTTCTCTATCTATAATCATCATCTGGGTCGCATATGCGACCTTATTTATGAGGAGAGCGATATGGAGAGGGCGATACACCGTTTTACACTGCACTCACTCTGGTCAGGGCTCGGGATCCGCACCCGGATCCTCGCTGGCGTGGCGATACTGATGGCCATCGCTATCAGCTGCATCACCTTGATCCTCGAGCAGATATCCCACAGTCAGGCCCAGCAGCGGGTCGAACGCTACGAGCTGCCAAGCAGCGTGGATCGCATTGCCAACCAGCTGACAGCGCAGCTTATCCAGCACCTGACCGAGGCGCAGGCGCTGGCCAGCAACCGTTTTGTCATCGACTGGCTGACCACTGGCATGCCAGAGCAAGAGTGGCCCGCCATGGAGCGCTACTTTCAGGATCTGCAACGGCGTATCGGCGGCAACGTCTTTATCGCACCCCGCCAGAGCAACACCCTGATCAACTTCAGCGGCGGCCCCACCGCCCAGAAATCGCTGAGCGAATCAGACCCGAAAGATGAGTGGTTTTTCGGCTTTCTCAAACGCAGCAAACCCTATGAGCTGAACCTCGACATCTCCGATTTTGACAAGCGCGCCTCCCTCTATATCAACACCGCCGTCACCCACGAGGGCAAGACCCTAGCGGTGGCTGGCACCTCCATCGATATGAGCGCCCTGAGCAAACTCATCAGCGGCTACCGGATCGGCAAGAGCGGTCAGGTCTATCTGGCGGATATGGAGGGCAATATCGAGATCCACCCCGAGCAGGAGGTGGAAGGCGCCGCCCACCACCAGCAATCCTTCCTCGATACCGTCAAGCGGCTTATTCCCAATGCCCGGGAACAGGTGGCCGTAGAGGCGCTAACACTGGAGGGGCAAACCTACCTCATCGCGGTGCGTTACATCCCCACCCTCAACCGGCTGCTGATTGGCGAGATCAACAGCGCCGAGTTGGAAGAGGGACTGCAGGAATCCCGCCAGCTCATCATCATGGTGTCGCTCGCCATCGGCGGGATCGCCATGCTGGCCTCCGCCTGGCTGGCTCACTCCATCAGTCGCCCTATTCGTCAGGCTGCCGATGGTATGCACCACATCACTGCCGATCGGGATCTGGCGACCCGGCTCGACTTCTCGGACGAGTCGGAGCTGGGTTTGATGGCTCAAAGCTTCAATCGGCTGATCCAAAGCTTGAACCAGAGCTTCTCCCGCTTCCAGCAGTCAGGCAGCGCCCTCTCCGCCCAGTCGTCCCAATCCATGCAACAGGCCCAGGCACTGGCAGGAGAAGCGTGCCAGCAGGCCCAGAGCATTCAGGAGCTGACCACTGTGGTCACCACCATCGGTGACAACGCCGAGCAGATCGCCAGCCGCTCTGAAGGGGTCAACGACGTGACCCAACGCATCGCCAACCATATGCTCAGCATCGAGCAGGATGTGACCCAGAGCGCCGCGCAACTCGACACCTTGCGCAGCAGCATCAGCAGCTCCTCGGCCCTGCTCGATGAGGTGGTGAAAGACAGCAACAACATCACCCAGATCATGAATCTCATCCGCGATGTCTCGAACCAGACCAACCTGCTGGCCCTCAATGCGGCCATCGAAGCGGCCCGTGCGGGGGATATGGGACGGGGCTTTGCGGTGGTGGCCGACGAGGTACGCCAGCTGGCGGTGCGTACCCAGACCGCCACCAAGGATGTGCAGGATCTTATCTTGCGCCTGCAGGAGGGAACCCGGCAGGCCAGCAGCTCGATGGCAGACTCCCGCAACCTGAGCGAAGAGGGATACAACCGGATGAATCAGGCCAGAGAGGTGCTGGTTGATGCCGCCAGCCAGATCAACCAGACCGCCCTCGAGATCAACGAGATCAGTGCGCTGGCGCAGGCGCAGAATCAACAGATGGGGCAAGCCAGAACGGCGCTGGACGAGCTGGCCATGGTGGCCGAACACCAGCGGGAACACGCGCAGGAGAGCAATGCCGCCAGCCGCGAACTGTTCGAACTGGCCAAGGCCATCGACGAGCAGATCCGCCAATACCGGATTGGCTAGGCCCGGTGCTTCCCCCTCTCCCTCTCAATAACCAAGACGCCACCGCAGGGTGGCGTTTTCATTTTGCAAATCATTTTGCCTGCCCTCTCGAAACGGGAATGACGACAAAACTCGCAAGCCATTGATAATTAACATGAAAAAATGTGGAACGGCCATTGCTTAGTGATATCAGACTCAACAGAGGGATATCGCCATGAAACCGACCACCAATCAAGCGCCCGTAGCCCACGTCGCCACTCAAAAAGAGACCCTGACCCCCCGCGAAGGCACCTTCCTGATGATGGTGGCCCAACTGGTGGTGCTCACCTGCATCGTACTGGCCGCCACCATCGGCGGCCTCTCCTGGCAGTGGACCCTGCTGCTGGCCATTCCACCGGTGATCGGCGGCGCCCTGCTCAGCCGGGTATGGGGCAAACTGCCCCGCTAACTGCGCTTCAGCTCACACACCTTCCCGAACCGGCGGCCGACCCTCAAGTCGGCCGTCTGTTTATCTGCCACCAGGCTAATGCTGATTGGCCGCAACGAAGGCGCGGCTTGTTCTTCGCCAAGCAAACCGCAGCGACGAACCGTTCAAACAAACCGTACAAACCAACCTGCACTACAGGGTATGGCTGCCAAGCTGCTCTTTAAGAAAGTCGAGCCAGACCCGCAGTCGGATATCCCGCTGGGCATCGGAGTAGAAGACCGCATTGATGGGGCGCGAGGCGCCACTGTTGCTGCGGGCCAGCACCTCCACCAGCGCGCCGCTCTCCCGATCCGGCCCGGTCATGAAATCCGACAGACAGACAATCCCCTGTCCCGCCAGCGCCAGCTGACGCAAAGTTTCGCCGCTGCTGGCACGCAGACTAGGGGTGATGGCAAAGCGATCCCCCTGCTCGGCACTGAGCAGCGGCCAGTGGTTGAGGTGATCGGGATGCAAAAATCCAAGCAGCTCGTGACCGCTCAGCAGATCCGTCGGTTGGCGCGGGGTGCCGCGCTCGCTCAAGTAAGCAGGAGAGGCCAGCAGCCGCAACCGCGAACGGCCCAGCGGCAGCGCACGCAGGGAGGAGTCGGTCAGCTCGCCGATGCGGATGGCCATGTCCACCCGCCGCTCCATCAGATTGATAAAGCCCTCCGAGCTGTGCAGTTGCAGCTCGATGGCAGGGTAGCGGCGGCGAAACTCGCCGATGATCGGCACCAGCCGGTGCAGGATAAAGGGGGTGGCCGCATCGACTCTCAACACCCCTTCGGGTTGTTCCCGGCGCATCAGCAGATGCCCCTCCGCCTCGCTCATCTCGGTCAGGATCTTCACCGCCCGCTGATAGAACCAGCTCCCCTCCTCGGTCAGACTAACCCGGCGGGTGGTGCGATTGAGCAAAACGGTGGAAAGCTTCTCCTCCAGCCGCTTGATGCCACGGCTCACCACCGAGTTGTCCATACCGAGGTTCTCCGCCGCCTGGCGAAAACTGCCCGCCTCCACCACCGCCACAAACAGGGTCAGTTCATCAGAATGGGTCTTCATTGCTGTTATCCGGACAAGAGTAATGGGCCTTTATAGGCGCAGCCGCTGTGGATTGGCAAGCGTGCGGTGAGGCCAGTTCTTTTTTTCTACAGAGAAAGAACGTGACCGCGAGCCCACATCATGCCCGCGATTTGTCAGTACAATGCAGCCTGAAAAGCACCGTATGGCACCACTTATTTCACAAGGATGAATACCATGACATTTGAAGAGCGGCTGGCCGCCGCCCATCAGGAGCTGGCTAACAAAGGGGTATGGCATGCCAACTACAATCCACCGCTGTGCAGACTGCTGCGCAGGTTCGGTTATCCCGTCAAACCGCCTCACTATGAAGGTTGGCTAACCAACGTTCTGGTATTCGGGGTAGGCATTGGTCTGGTATGGGGCATGGCGATGTGGTTTTTCAGTTGGCACCCCATGGGGATAGATCCGCTATTTGCCCTGCGCCAAACAGCCCTGTTTGCGGGATTCTGCGGCCTGATCATGGCATCTTGGCTCTGGCTACGGCGCAAGCAGCTTAAACTGACCCCGTGGGAAGAACTTGCTGAGCCCAGCGATGCTGATGATGAGGGAGAAAAACGGCATTAACATCCATGAAAAATGAACTATGTGGAGTTTTCTGCGCGGGATCTTGCGGCGACTAGGCTGTGCCCCTAGTGTAATTAAAATATCAACTTAAAAAATTAAATATTATCAAAGAATTAACGCCAGCACAGTGTCCTATCGCTATCAATTGACCAATACACCATGAGGACTCATCGCCCCCCTTATTTCTACCTCACCGCATAAGCGATGAGGTATGAAAAGCTGGCGGGAAGTGTTGCTGCATTTATCCAGCTGACTTTCTGCATTCATTACCTATAGAAACTATTGGTAGACAGAAAACCAGCATTTTGCGAACGCAGCCTAGGGGTCTCTATCGCATCAGCCAAGCGACGCTGGCGCTGGGCCGATGGCGATACGAGAAAGGGGCCGTCAATTGACGGCCCCTTTCTGTTGCTGATGGCGATGGGACTGATGGCTTGGTGGACTCAGGGATAACGGCTGACCTCAATCAGGTTCTGGTCTGGATCGAGGAAATAGATAGATTCTATCGGCCCGCAGGCACCGCTTTTGGTCACCGGCCCCTCGACAATCTCCACCCCGTGGCAGGCAAGCTGGGCCATCACCTGCTCCAGCGGCCAGCGGGTGATAAGGCAGACATCCCCCGACCCCACCTGCGCCCGGTTGCGCGGCTCCTGCCCCAGCAGTTGCAGATTGATCTTCTGGTTGCCAAACCCTACCGCCCGGCGCCCCGCACCGAAGGTGATGGCCTCCATATTGAGCACCGAACTGTAAAATTCCACGGCCCGTTCGATATCACTGACCGTCAATACCAGATGGTCGATATGGCTGATCATGGTTACCTCCTGGTGGTGATCTGGCTGATGTGACCGGCATATACCCGCAAACATCCGACTGTTGCCGCCACGGCGGGCTACCCCATCATACCCGGCAAGGGGAAGCCCATGTGTGCCGTGGCGCGCAAAGCGAGCGCAAATGTTCTGGTCAGATAAATTCGCGTTACTGCACCGCAGCGCACGCTTTGTCACGCTGGGCCAGCAGGGCTTCATCGTCACTGTCCATCGCAGCCAGAATCGCCTGATTGCAGGCACGCTCCGCCAGCTTGGCAGGACTCTGTTTGGCATCCCCGATTTCGGCGATAAGGGGCCGATAACTGATGGCCGCCGAGCAGTACATGGTGCGAAATTTGGGCAGTTGCCAGCTGCTGTCATCCTGCCGGGTCAAGTCATCGCACAGCTTGTGAAACAGGGCGGACGCCTTGACCGTGCACTGGCTAAAACGCCGAACATCCTGCTCGTAGGAACGACAAACGCTCGGCTGCTGGATCTGCCACAGCTGAAAAGAGAACGGGACCGACTCCCCCTCATACTGCACCACCAGCGTCTTGGCCTCGGTGCCATAGATATCCGCAACCTGCTGCTGTACCAGATTGAGATAAGCCGAAAAAAGATAGGAAACCGGATCCATCACCACCTCCCTGTGGTTCTCACTGCCGGGCTTTATTACCGAAAACCGGGGCGATTTTCAAACGAGTAACAGGCGACAACAGCTTACTGATTTGGTTGGAAAAAATGATACTCTTCTCGCCACCCACATGTACAACGTTCAAGGCTAAAGTGCGATGCAACAATGCGGTATTTATGAACAGCTCATTACTCAACTGCTGACATCTCGACTCGACCGCGAGCACTTTTACGTAGGGGAACGCCAGCTTGAACCTGCCGAAGCGGCAGTTTGGTTATCCAGATTTCTGAGCCGGGTTTTGGAATATGCGGTGGGCTCGGTAACTGGAGAGGATCAGCTGCAACGGCAGATCGAGCTGGCTAACCAGTTATTGCTTTGGCTAAAGGATCGCACCCAAGACCCAGACTTTATTAGCGAGAACCTCATCGATAGTCAGGGAAAAATTCTGACAGCACTCTACCAGTTGGATAACCCCATCTCCGCCAATTTAAAACAATATGCCGAGGATATTTTCCCTCTGACAGGTCTCACTCAGAGCGAACTGTTTTGTGGCAGCAATGCGGGTTTGTCGATGGAGTCGGAGATTAAACGGGAAATATTATCGGCAGATAGCATCTGCTGGCTGGTCTCATTTATCAAATGGGCAGGTATCCGGATTTTCCGTCATGAGCTGGAAGAGTTCACTCGCAGCGGCCGCCAATTAAAAGTAATTACTACCTCTTATATGGGGGCGACCGACGCCAAGGCAGTTGAATTTTTAGCCAGCCTCCCAAATACCGAAGTCAAACTCAGCTATAACACCCAGCGTGAGCGGTTGCATGCCAAGAGTTATCTCTTTTGCCGAAATACCGGCTTTCATACCGGCTATATAGGTTCATCCAACCTCTCTCATTCTGCCCTCACCAGTGGCTTGGAGTGGAACCTAAAAATCACCTCGCAAGAGATCCCACATATTATCGAGAAATCCCTGAGTACCTTTGAAACCTATTGGGAATCCGATGATTTTGAGCTGTTCGATGGCAAGCTCGAAAGCCGCAAGAAATTACAACATGCCTTGCAAGAGGCCCGTGGGGATGGGGACAAAAATAACCCGGCCTATTTCTTTGATATCGCGCCGTTTCCCCATCAACAGGAGATCCTTGAACAATTAGCGATGGAGCGCGCTTTACACCAGCGCTTCCGTAACTTGGTGGTTGCGGCCACCGGTACAGGGAAAACCCTGATCTCCGCCTTTGATTTCGCGCGTTTTCTGAAAACCAAACCCGATGCCAAGTTTCTGTTTGTCGCTCACAAAGAGGAGATCTTGCGCCAAGCATTGGCCTCATACCGCGGTGTGCTCAAGCAATCCAATTTTGGCGAACTCTTGGTCGGCGGTGCCGTGCCTACTCACTACCGTCAGCTATTTGCCTCGGTACAATCCTTGAATAACCAGCTGGCTAATTTACGTCTTAGCCCAGACTATTTCGATTACATCGTCATCGATGAGGTTCACCATATTGCAGCGGCCAGTTATCGTGGTCTGCTCGCTGCCTTTGAACCTCACATTCTGTTGGGATTAACCGCAACGCCAGAGCGCCATGATGGCGGTGATATTCTCGCTGACTTTTGTGGTGTCATCGCAGCGGAGATCCGTTTACCAGAGGCCATCAATCGTCGCCATCTCTGTCCGTTTCAATATTTTGGTATCGATGATGATACTGACTTGCGCCAAGTGACTTGGAAAAATGGCCGTTATGACATCACTGAGCTCACCAATATCTATACCCACAATCAGCAACGGGTACAGAAGATAGTCCAGAGCCTCAATGAAATCGTCACCGATATTACCAAGATCAAAGCGCTGGCATTTTGTGTGAGCCGCGAACATGCCGATTTTATGTGCAAGGCATTTTTATTGAAGGGCATCAAGGCTGACATCCTCACCAGCGATAACCGAGACGAGCGCCATAGCAAACAACAGAATTTGCGTACCGGCGTTATCAATATTCTCTGCGTGGTGGACATTTTCAACGAAGGTGTTGATATCCCAGAAGTCGATACCTTGCTGTTTTTACGACCAACGGAAAGCCTCACTATTTTCTTGCAGCAATTAGGGCGGGGCCTGCGGCTGGCGAGCGATAAAGAGTGTTGTACCGTGTTGGATTTTGTTGGCAATGCTCGCGCGGAGTATGACTTTGCCCAGAAATTCCGGGCTCTGGTGGGTAAAACCAATAAGGCGATCAGCCACGAAATCAAACAAGGCTTTCCCCATGCCCCATTGGGTTGCCGCATCGAACTCTCAAAACAGACCCAAGAGTTAATTCTGAGCAATATCAAGAAGGCGACCCTCAATACCTCGCGCCTCATGGGCCTGATCCGCCGTTTCTCACTGGATTGTGATTTACCGCTGACGCTGGCGAACTTTTTGAAGTTCTACCCTCACATCAGCCTTGAGGAGATCTACAAGCGCGGCAATTGGAGCAACTTGGTCAAACAGGCCCGCAACCATACCATTTCTGAAATGAGCGATGAGAAGCTGTCGACCCTCTACACCCAGGCCATCAAAACCCGGCTATTGGGCTGCGATGCACTCCATTACTTGAACTTCTTACAAACCTTGGTGGAAAGCGCCTTTACCTTAACGGCCGAGCACGATGCACGCATGGCCTTGATGTGCCACTACGACTTCTGGCAACAGAGCGGCCCCAACGCAGGCTTTAGCTCCTTGGCGCACAGCCTGAAACAGCTCAATCAACCAGAGTTAAGGGCCGAGCTGGCAGATCTGTTACCCATGCTGATCAACCGGGTGCTGCACGAACAAAGCACCATGCCAAACCTTCCAGGTAATCCGCTGCAACTGCATGCTCGCTATGCCAGAGAGCAGGTGCTGGTTGGCTTTGGCGCGACCACCTTCGCGCAGCAACCCACGGCTCGCGAAGGAGTCTATGTCATCGCAGAGCAAAATATCGAGTTGCTGTTCGTGACCTTGAACAAAACGGAACAGCACTTCTCCCCCACTACCCGTTATCACGACTACGCCATCAACGAGTCGCTGTTTCATTGGCAGAGCCAAAACAGCGCTCGCCCAGAACGGGGTAAGGGGCTGAGTTACATAAACCACAGAGCAGAAGGTAAGCGCTTGTTTCTGTTCGTCCGCGAGCAGAGCAAAGATGAATTTGGCCGTACCCTTGGCTTTGTGAACTTTGGTGAGGTGGAGTACGTATCCCACACTGGCAGCCAACCGATGAACATTAAATGGCATCTCACTACTCCGATGCCGCCATTTATGTGGAAAGAAGCCGCCAAACTGGCTGTTGGTTAGTAAGGCTTCTCACCCGGTGGGGATATGGCGCAAAACCCACCGGATTCTTGCCCAAAACCCCGGCTAAATTATCCAGTTGCATAATAACCATGCGGCCTTGCGGTTGTTTAACTGGCCCTAACGTCAGATAATACCGCCCGCCTTCAAACCCCGATAACCCGACTTTCAGTGACGGTAATTGATGACTGAGTACCTGCTTTTATTGATCGGCACCGTGCTGGTTAACAACTTCGTGCTGGTGAAATTCCTCGGCCTCTGCCCCTTTATGGGGGTCTCCGGCAAGCTGGAAACCGCCATCGGCATGGGGCTGGCGACCACCTTCGTGATGACCCTCGCCAGTGCCAGCTCCTATCTGGTGGAGCACTATATCCTGCTGCCGCTGGATATCGCCTATCTGCGCACCCTCGCCTTTATTCTGGTGATCGCCGTGGTGGTGCAGTTTACCGAGATGGTGGTGCGCAAGAGCAGCCCGACCCTCTATCGCCTGCTGGGGATCTTCCTGCCCCTCATCACCACCAACTGCGCGGTGCTCGGGGTGGCGCTGCTCAGCATCAATGAGCGACACGACTTTATCCAGAGCGTGATCTACGGCTTTGGCGCCGCCACCGGCTTCTCGCTGGTGTTGATCCTGTTTGCCGCCATGCGCGAGCGTCTGGTCGCCGCCGATGTGCCCGCCCCGTTTCGCGGGGTGTCGATTGCCATGATCACCGCCGGTCTGATGTCGCTGGCCTTTATGGGCTTTACCGGCCTTATCAAGATATAACCATGATCCATATTCTCTTTGCCATTCTGGTGCTCACCCTGCTGGCGCTGGCGTTCGGGATTATCCTGGGCTTTGCCGCCGTCAAGTTTCATGTGGAAGCAGATCCCATCGTCGACCAGCTCGATGCCCTGCTGCCCCAGACCCAGTGTGGCCAGTGCGGCTATCCCGGCTGCAAACCCTACGCCGAGGCGCTCGCCAACGGCGATCAGATCAACAAGTGCGTACCCGGTGGCGAGGCCACCATGCGCAAGATTGCCGATCTGATGGGGGTCGAGCCCCAGCCACTGGGGGGCAGTGACGAGGCCGCAGTGCCGGTCAAGAAGGTCGCCTTTATCCACGAAGATCAGTGCATCGGCTGCACCAAGTGCATTCAGGCCTGCCCGGTGGACGCCATCGTCGGCGCCACCAAGGCGATGCATACCGTGATTGCCAACGAGTGCACCGGTTGCGATCTCTGTGTCGATCCCTGCCCGACCGACTGCATCGAGATGATCCCGGTGCCCACCACGGTCGATAACTGGAAGTGGGATCTCAATAACGTGCATGTTCCGGGCAAGATTCCGGTCAAGATAGTGGAATAAACAGCGGAGCAACCATGCATTCCTTACTCGAACGTATCAAAGCCGGCACGCTCTGGGACTTTCACGGTGGCATTCACCCCGCCGACAACAAGCTGCAATCAAGCCAGAGCCCGGTGGTAGACGCCGGTCTGCCGCCACGTCTCATCATTCCGCTGCGCCAGCACGCAGGCCCCGCCGGCGATCTGCTGGTGCAGGTGGGCGACAAGGTCAAAAAAGGGCAGCCTCTGACCCGTTATGCCAAGGGGCGGGTCGTCCCTGTCCATGCCTCCACCTCCGGCACCATCACCGAGATTGGCAACCACACGGTTGCCCACCCCTCCGGACTCGGCGATCTCTGTGTCATTCTCACCCCCGATGGCGAGGATAAGTGGGGCGAGCGCAATGGCAAAGCCGATTACTGGAATCTGGAGCGGGGCGAGCTGCTCGAACGCATTCAGCAAGCGGGGGTGGCGGGCCTTGGCGGCGCCGTGTTCCCCACCCACAGCAAGCTCGATGGCCGCGGCCAGCTCACCGAGATCCTGATCGTCAACGGGCTGGAGTGCGAACCCTATATCACCACCGACGATCGGTTGATGCAGCAGTATGCCGACGAGATCATGGATGGCATCCGGGTGCTCAAGCACCTGCTCAAACCGAAACTCACCCTGATCGGGGTGGAAGACAACAAGCCCGAGGCGATCGAGCAACTGACTCGCCACGCCACCGACGAAGATGTGCTGGTCAAGACGGTGCCGACCAAGTACCCCTCGGGCGGTGCCAAGCAGACTATCGAGCTGCTCACCGGCCGTCAGGTGCCCAAAGGCGGCCGCGCGGTCGATATCGGCATCATGGTGCTTAACGTGGCCACCGTGTTTGCCATCAAGCGCGCCATTATCGACGGCGAGCCGCTGATCGAGCGGATCGTCACCCTTACCGGCGACAGCTTCAAGAAGCCCGGCAACGCATGGGTGCGCCTCGGTACGCCGGTACGCTGGCTGTTGCAGCGTTTCGAGCTGCAACCGGAAGCGGAGCAGCGGGTGATCATGGGGGGCCCCATGATGGGCTTTACCCTGCCCCACGCCATGGTGCCGGTGGTCAAGGCCACCAACTGCCTGCTGGCGCCGACGCAGGCTGAACTGCCCGCCCCCGGCCCGGAGCAGCCCTGCATCCGTTGTAGCGCCTGCGCCGATGCCTGCCCGGCCACCCTGCTGCCGCAAGAGCTCTACTGGTACAGCCGGGCCAAGGAGTATGACAAGGCCAAGAAGCTCAACCTGATGGACTGCATAGAGTGCGGCGCCTGCGCCTGGGTCTGCCCGAGCGAGATCCCGCTGGTGCAGTACTACAAGATCGCCAAAGACGACATTCGCGAAGCCCGTGCCGAGGCCGAAAAAGCCGAACGCGCCAAGCAGCGTTTCGAGGCCAAGCAGGCCCGTTTCGAGCGGGAGAAAGCGGCCCGCGAAGCGCGCCATGCCGAGGCCGCCGCCCAGCGCCGTCAGACCATGACGGCCGCAGGCGGCGAAGATCCGGTGGCCGCCGCCCTCGCCCGCATCAAAGCCAAGCAGGATGCCCCCATCACTGCCATTGCCGCCACCGCCGAGGGCTTGCCTGACAATAGCGCCGTGATCGCCGCCCGCGAAGCCCGCAAACAGGAAGCGGAGGCGCGCCGCGCCGCCAAGCTGGCGGAGAGCGCAAACAGCGACACTGCCGCCGCAGCGCCCCAATCCGCCGAGGCGGTTGACCCCGCCAGCGATCCCAAGAAAGCGGCCATCGCTGCCGCACTGGCGCGCGCCAAGGCCAAGAAAGCCGCTCAGGCAGGCGAGAGCGCCGAGCCTGTGACTGCCGAAGCCGTTGCTGCGCCTGCGGTAGATGCTGATCAGCAAAAAGCAGAGGTTGATCCGAAAAAGGCAGCAATTGCCGCCGCCATTGCCCGAGCCAAGGCCAAAAAGGCCGAGGCGAATGGTGAACCGGTAAGCGCAGCCAACGGCACGGCAGCCGAGGTCAACACGCAAAATGATGCCCCTGTCGACCCCAAGAAAGCCGCAATTGCTGCCGCTATAGCCCGGGCCAAAGCCAAAAAGGCGGCCCAGCAGGGTGACAGCGCTGAGGGCGATCTGACTGCAAACGCAGGCACCAGCGAATCCGCTGCAACCCAAAGCGATGCGCCATCTGCGGCCAGCGAAGCGGTTGATCCCAAGAAAGCCGCTATCGCCGCTGCCATTGCCCGCGCCAAGGCCAAAAAGCTGGCCCAGCAGGGCGAGAGTGCCGGTGCTGAGGGTGCGCAAGGTGAGCTATCAGCAAGCGCGGAGACCCGCGACGTGGCGCTAGCCAAGAGCGAAGTAACCACCAGCCACAGCGATACGGCTGCAAGCGAAGAGGTCGATCCCAAGAAGGCCGCTATCGCCGCTGCCATCGCCCGTGCCAAGGCCAAAAAGCTGGCCCAGCAGAGCGCAAGTACCAGTGCAGAGGTAGAAAATGCCGGTGCTGAGGTAGAGAGTGCCGGAACTGAGGGTGAGCGCGCACCGGCCGAGCCGATGCAAAGCGATGCAGCCAGCAGTGAGCAACCACTTGCCGTCACTGCCGCGCCTGAAGCGAACGCCCCTGCAGCTGATGCCCCGGTTGATCCGAAAAAAGCGGCCATTGCAGCCGCGGTGGCCCGCGCCAAGGCGAAGAAGCTGGCGGTCGAGGCAGCCAGAGCCGCCGAAACCGCCGCTGAAGATGCCCCGTCAGCCGACCGAACAACCACAAGGTAATCGACAGACTCATGTTCAATATTGCGACTGCGCCGTTTGCCCATAACCGCAAACAGACCCGAACCCTGATGCTGCTGGTGATCCTGGCCTGCGTGCCGGGCTTGCTGGCCCAGACCTGGTTCTTCGGCTGGGGCTCCTTTATCCAGATCCTGCTGGCGCTGGTCACTGCGCTGCTGTGCGAGGCGCTGGTGCTCAAGCTCCGTGGCCGCGCCATCAAGCCTGCCCTGATGGATGGCAGTGCGGCGCTCACCGCCGTGCTGATCGGTCTCTCCCTGCCGCCGCTGCTGCCATGGTGGATGCTGGTGGTGGGCACGGCCTTTGCCATCATCGTCGCCAAGCACCTTTACGGCGGACTGGGCCAGAACCTGTTCAACCCCGCCATGGTCGCCTATGTGCTGCTGCTGGTCTCCTTCCCGGTGCAGATGACCAGCTGGCTGCCGCCGGAGAGCGTGCGCGCCTACAGCCTCGGTTTTGGTGATGCGGCGTCGGTGATCTTCACCGGCTTTAGCCTCGACGGCTACAGCATGGCCCAGCTCAAGCAGGGGGTGGATGGTCTCACCATGGCGACTCCCCTCGATACCCTGAAAACCGGCCTGACTCAGGGGCTCACCACCGGCGAAATCCTGAGCGGCCCGCTGTTCGAGGGTTGGGGCGGCATCGGCTGGAGCTGGGTCAACCTCGGCTATCTGCTGGGCGGCCTGTTCCTGCTGCAGCAGAAGGTGATCAACTGGCGCATTCCGACCGCCATTCTCGGTGCCCTGCTGGTGGCGGCGACCCTTGGCTACCTGATGAGCCCGGATGCCACCGCTACGCCGATGTTCCATCTCTTTAGCGGCGCGACTATGCTGGGGGCCTTCTTTATCGCCACCGATCCGGTCAGCGCCTGCACCACGCCGCGCGGCCGCTTGGTCTATGGCGTGCTGATCGGGGTGCTGGTCTACATCATTCGTCGCTTTGGCGGCTACCCGGATGCCTTCGCCTTCGCCGTACTGCTGGCCAACCTTTGTGTGCCCTTTATCGACAGCCTGACTCGCCCGAAGGTATACGGAGCCCGTCGCCAATGACCAAGACGATAACGCCGAAACGTATCGAGTGCTGCTGGCCAACCTCTGCGTTGCCCATTTTTATCGACACGCTGACTCGCCCGAAAGTGTATGGAGCCCGTCGCCAATGATGTTTCTGCCCTCTTTCCCCATCACAGCTGACGGAGCCCGGACATGTTAAAGAGCATGCGCAAGAATGGCCTGATCCTGGCCATGTTCGCGCTGGGCTGCACCGCTCTGGTGGTGCTGACCAACGAGTTGACCAAGGATAAAATCGCCCACCAGCAGCAGCTGGAGAAGTTGCAGACGCTGGAAGCGCTGCTGCCTGCCGGCAGCTATGACAACGATCTGGTGACCAGCTGCAAGCTGGTGACCAGCAGGAAGTATCTGGGCAGCGATCAGCCGCAAGCCCTCTACACCGCCAGCAAAAATGGCGTAGTGACCGGCTATGCGCTGGAGGCGATCGCGCCGGATGGCTACAGCGGTGCCATCCGCATCGTGGCGGGCTTTGATGCCAAGGGCACCGTCAGTGCGGTGCGAGTGCTCGCTCACAAAGAGACGCCCGGCCTTGGTGACAAGATCGAGCTGAAAAAATCTAACTGGATCAACAGCTTTACCGGAAAATCCCTGACCGCCGACAATGAATCCGAGTGGGCAGTGAAGAAGGATGGCGGCGAGTTCGATGCCTTTACCGGCGCCACCATCACCCCCCGTGCCGTGGTCAAGGCGGTGAAAAACCTGCTGAAACTGCAGCACGAGCACCCGGAACTGCTCAGCAACGCCCCGGCTTGTCCGGCGGCGAACTAACGGAGTCGAGCCATCATGAACCAGATGGAACAGATTGAAACGGGCGCAACCCCGATTGCCGAGCTGGAAAGCCGCAAGGGCGAGCTCAAGGAGCTGATGAGTCAGGGGCTGTGGAAGAACAACCCCTCGCTGGTGCAGGTGCTGGGCCTCTGCCCGACCCTCGCCGTCTCCTCCACCTTTACCAATGCGCTGGGGCTGGGCCTTGCCACCATGGCGGTGCTGGTCTGCTCCAACCTCGCCGTCTCGCTGGTGCGCAACTGGGTGCCGAAGGATATTCGCATCCCGGTCTATGTGATGATCATCGCCTCGCTGGTGACCAGCGTGCAGCTGCTGATGAACGCCTACACCTATGGCCTCTATCAGGCGCTCGGCATCTTTATCGCCCTGATCGTCACCAACTGCGTCATCATAGGCCGTGCCGAGGCCTATGCCTCCAAGAACCCGCCGCTGCTGGCGGCCCTCGACGGCCTGATGATGGGCCTTGGTTTTACCCTGGTGCTGCTGGTACTGGGCGGCATGCGCGAGATCATCGGCATGGGTACCCTGTTTGATGGCGCCGAGCTGCTGCTGGGCGAGTGGGCCAAATCCCTGCGTATCGAGCTGTTCCACGCCGATGCCAGCCTGCTGCTGGCGATTTTGCCGCCGGGCGGCTTTATCGGGCTGGGACTGCTGATCGCCGCCAAGAACGCCATCAACGACTGGCGGGACCGCAAACAGGCCGCTACCGTGGCCCACTGCAACGTTGCCCCGGCCCGCGTCCGGGCGACCGAGCTATGATCGGACGCCTAGCATGAACAACCAGAAACGCAGAGAGATCCTCGAGCGACTGCGGGAAAACAACCCCCACCCCACCACAGAGCTCAACTTCAACTCGCCATTCGAGCTGTTGATTGCCGTGCTGCTCTCGGCGCAGGCGACCGATGTCAGCGTCAACAAGGCGACCGACAAGCTCTATCCGGTGGCCAACACCCCGCAGGCGATGCTGGAGCTCGGGGTGGACGGGCTCAAGGAGTACATCAAGACCATTGGCCTCTTCAACACCAAGGCCGAGAACGTCATCAAGACCTGCGCCATCTTGCTGGAGCGCCACGGAGGCGAGGTGCCGGAGAACCGCGAAGCGCTGGAAGCCCTACCGGGCGTCGGTCGCAAGACCGCCAACGTGGTGCTCAACACCGCCTTTGGCTGGCCCACCATCGCCGTCGATACCCATATCTTCCGGGTATCGAACCGCACTGGCTTTGCGGTAGGCAAGAACGTGGATCAGGTGGAGGAGAAGCTGCTCAAAGTGGTACCCGCCGAGTTCAAGCTGGATGCCCACCACTGGCTGATCCTGCACGGGCGTTACACCTGTCTCGCTCGCAAGCCCCGTTGTGGTTCCTGTATCATCGAGGATCTGTGCGAATACAAAGAGAAGGTCTATCCCGACAGCTGATAGCCTCGCAACCGAGATTGAAAGCAGTACACATCACCAACCCGGAGAACTGAGCAATGAGAATTCTGCATACCATGCTGCGTGTCGGCGATCTGCAACGCTCCATCGACTTCTACACCCGCGTCCTCGGCATGAAGCTGCTGCGCAAGAGCGAGAACAGCGAGTACAAGTACACCCTGGCCTTCGTCGGTTACGGTGACGAGAAAGATGAAGCGGTGATCGAGCTGACCTACAACTGGGGGGTGAGCGAGTACGAACTGGGCTCTGCCTATGGCCATATCGCGCTGGAAGCGGACGACATCTATGCAACCTGCGAAGCACTGCGCGCCGCCGGTGCCAAGATCACCCGCGAACCGGGCCCAGTCAAGGGCGGTACCACCGTCATCGCCTTCGTCGAAGATCCGGACGGTTACAAGATTGAACTGATTGCCAAGAAAGATGCCGGTACTGGCCTGGGTGACAGCTTCTAAGCGGCCCTAATCCCACTGCCTAATGGCAGGATCAAAAAAGAGCGCAGATGCGCTCTTTTTTTATGCTTCTCTGACCGGGGACGGCGCTAGATCTCGCCGTTGCGCCCCATGCTGATCACCACTCGCCGGTTCTTGGCACGACCCTGTTCGGTTTCGTTGGAAGCGACGTGCTGCTTCTCGCCATGCCCCTCCACCGAGATCTTGCCGGGATCGATCCCCAGATCGACAAACACCTTCTTGATGGCATCGGCCCGCTTCTCGGAGAGTTTCAGGTTCGGCCAGCGGCCGCCGTAGCTGTCGCTGTAAGCATCGATCACCACCACATCAATGCTCTTGTCCGCCTTGATAAACTCGCTGATCATCGCCAGCCGCCGCTTGGAGGGGATGGAGAGCTGATCGCTGTTCTTGTCGTAGGTGAGCACGCTAAAGGCGATATCGTTGAAGCTGTAGGGCAACAGCCCGCTCAGACAGTCGATAAATGCCTGATATTTGACCCGAAAGTTAACTGACGAGAGGGACACCCGCACCGCACGGTTCTGGCGATACCAGTCCCGATACTGGAAAGTGGGCATCCGCCCCCCCTCCAGCTCGTCGAGCATGGTCCAGGCAGTCTGTCCCTCAACCAGTCCATCGAACTGCTGATAGAAACGCAGTTGACTCACTTCTCGCCCGGCGATCCCCGGGCGCCATACCGGCGGCATGATGCCAAGGCTCACCGTCTGGGTCTGGGCCTGCGGCCGCTTGCCCTTGAGCTCGAAATCGAGGTTGATCTTGCGCCCGGCGCGGCTGACAAAAGCCCCCGTTCCCCAGTTGGGAATAGGATGCTCGAGGCGACACTCAATCTGGGTATCGGAGGTCAAACGCCAGACGGATTGATCCAGACCGGCACCAAATTCGGTAACCCCAGCCTGTAACTGCATACTCACGGATATGCTGACCAACCCCAACACCCAAGCGTTCAATTGCTTGTCCTCCACACGATCTCACAAGAGATATCGGCGGCAAAAGGCCAAGCTTTAGCGACAAACTGCAAAGGCGTGCCTGTAGTGGTCAACTAAATCCGGACACTTGGTTAGGCCGTTCTTCGGCTTGTGCTGGCGGTATCCCGTCATTGTGTTGATGTGGACGCCGCCAGTTGTAGTAATCCATCAGGTAATAACTGACATCCCGCTTTGCTTCCCGCAAGCTCATATATCCCATAGCCGGGAGCCACTCTGACTTCAGGCTTCTGAACAACCGCTCCATCGGGGCGTTATCCCAGCAGTTACCACGACGACTCATGCTCTGGGTCATGCGATAGCGCCACAGTCGTTGCCGAAATGCCCGGCTACCATATTGGCTGCCCTGGTCAGAGTGAAACAGCACGCCTGACGGACAACCCCGCTGCTGATAGGCCATCTCCAGGGCTTTGATTGCCAATTCTGCATCAGGTTTATCAGACATCGCCCAGCCCACGACCCGCCGGGTGTGCAGGTCAAGAACCGCTGCCAGGTAATGCCAGCGACCACCGGCCCAGACGTAGGTGATATCGCCACACCACACCTGATTGGGTTGCTGGACATCAAATTCACGGGCCAGCAGATTGGGAATATCCGGTCGTTCTGACCGTGCCACCTTATAACGGTGTGCGCCCGGCTGTTTGGATACCAGCCCGGCCTCCTTCATCAGGTTACGTACTTTGAATCGGCCAATCTGATACCCCAACTCTCGCATCATCGACATCAAGGCGCGGCT
>NZ_JANFNV010000028.1:0-54047 GCF_024436075.1 Aeromonas sp. JL9
ACAGATTGCTTGATTCAAATTGTTAAAGAGCGACGCAACAGCGTGTTGCTGCGGGAGTGGAATTCTACTCAACCGCCGTCTCGAGTCAAGCCTTATTTTCAAAGGCTTTTCGAGGTTATCGACCAGGTTGTTTGCGTTGCCGCTTGCCCTGTCGATGGAGGCGCATTATAGGGAACAGATTCTTTCTGGCAACCCCTTATCGGCAATAAAATTGCAAAAAAGGGCACTTTTTTAGTTATTCATATCCAATCACAGCTTTTATACAAACTTGTCCACAGCCAAGGGTAAGGTGAGGACGTTTTACACCGGATAAATGCCTTACAAGGGTACTGGCTTGGCATTCATCCACCATTGCCGCACTGTCACGTCTAACGCGCAGCGCCCTCGACATCTTCTATATAAGAAGGCGTATGAGGCATATATAGAAGCGCTTATCCCAATCCAGCCTCTTTGACCCAGCACGCCATCAGCTCGCCAGCGGAAAGATCCCGGCAGCCCGATACATTCTGGCCAGCCCAGAGCGGAGAGAAGCCGCTGTCACCCCTCTTTTCGGCAGTGGCCCGCAGCGGTGCCAGTGCGCCACTGGCATAGGGGAAGTGAGGGGCAAGATCCGAGAGCGGGCCCAGCTCACGCATCAGACGGTTGACGATACCCCGCGCCGGGCGGCCACTGAACAGATTGGTCAGCGCAGTCTGCTGGCCTTGGGGTGAGTGGAGGGCAGCGCGATGCAGCGCCGAGGTGGTCGCTTCATGGCAGCAGAGAAAGGCAGTGCCCATCTGCACGGCGCTCGCCCCCATTTCCAACGCGTTGGCGATCCCCTTGCCATCGACGATACCGCCAGCGGTAATCACCGGCAGATCGGTCACCGCGAGGATCTGCGCCAGCAGGGTCAAGGTGCTCTGCTGCAAGGCGATATCATCGGAGAGGAAATGACCGCGATGACCGCCCGCCTCCAATCCCTGAGCGATGATGGCATCGGCGCCGTGTTGAGCGAGCCATACAGCCTCCGCCACCGTAGTGGCGCTGGCAAATACCTTGGCCCCCGCCGCTTTCACCCGGGCAAGCAGCTCGGGCGCGGGCAAACCGAAGTGGAAGCTGACCACTGCAGGTCTGAACTCGGCTACCATGGCGGCGTGCACCTCATTGAAGGGGGCACGGCTTGGTGCCGTCGTAACAGCTGAAGGCTCCAGACCAAACTCTGCGTAGTAGGGTGAAAGGCACTGCTGCCAGCGGGCCAGTGCAACGGGATCCGGTTCCCGTTGCCGATGACAGAAGAAGTTGATGTTAAATTGCCCCAGGCCGCTTTGGGCAAGTCGCTCCAGCTCGTTGCGCAGCTCCGCTGATGTGAGCATGGCTGCAGGCAAGGAGCCCAAGCCGCCCGCACGGGTCACGGCCAGCGCCAGCTCGCTGCCCTGCACACCGGCCATCGGCGCCTGAATGATGGGATAACGCATTCCCAGCTCGGTAAAGAGGCTCATCCATTCACCCCGCTTGTCGCGTCCGCTGCCAGATGTGCGCGGGCCAGCGCAATGGCGCCGTCGATGGCACTGCGCGCCTGCGGGCTGTTCTGCCAACAGGTCGAGCCCAGCATGCTGGCCACCAGCTGGACGATATGGGTGGTGTCGGCCTCGGCCAATCCGGCCAGGGTATGGTAGCCAAGCTGTTCGAGCCGCCCGATAACGGTCGGCCCCACCCCTTTCACGCCGAGCAGCAGGGCCCGCTCTTTCGGGCCAAACCGGTTGTTGCCATCCATCTGTCAGACTCCTTTCCGATAACCGTGGTTACACATCAGGCCCGCAAGGGGCCCGATGAAGAGAGTGGAGGATTAACGCACGCTACGCAGCAGGAAATCCGGCTGACCGCAGGAGCGGCGCTCGCGCTTTTGCATCTCGGCGGAACAGGTGACTGCATCCGTCCCCTCTTTATTGACGCAGATGTAGATCTCCCGCAGGAAGCGGCCACCATCGGCGCAGGCCACCGTGATGTTGCCGGGGGCCAGCCACTCGTTGGCGCTCGCCAGATCGGCCTTGAGCTGGAAACTGGTTTTGCGCAGCGGCTCTTCCGGGGATTGATAAGCCGCCGGGATCTTCACCTTCTGACGCAGATCGCTTGCCAGCTGATGGAAGTCCTGCTGGCTCAGGCCGGAGCAGGTGCCGTGCTTTTCCCACTCATGGCGATAGAGAAAACGGCTGGGGTAGAGGTCGGCAAACTCGCTCTCCATATCGGGATTGAGCCGTTCGCGGGTGCAGTTGCTGGGGTAACCGCGATCGTACTGGGGCCAGAGCCCGTGTAGCACGAACCCCAGCTTGCGGGAACACTGGTCCCGATCCGCCGGTTTGACGGCGCAGTGCTCGGGCGACCAGGAGAGCGCCATGGCGTAATAGTCAAACTCCCCCGCCTCCCCTTTGGCCTGCACGGCCGAGGAGAGCAACAAACCACCCGCCAACAGGGCAATCATCTTCTTCATCTATATATGTCCATTTCAACCAACTCGGGAATGGCTGCAATGCTCCCATATTCCAGCGCGCGGAAACAGTGCTCCCGCCAAGGCTTGCGACAAGGGTCAGACCACTTCGGGGTTTCACCGGATACTAACGAGGCGTAAGCTGGCATCCTGGCGCCGGGTGCGCCACCGCATCATTTCAAGCAACCACAGGATGTAACATGATCCGCAAGAATCCCTCCGGCCATCTGCCTGTCATCGACGAATCCGCCTATATCGACAAGACCGCCATCATCTGTGGCAAGGTGATCATCAAAGAGAATGTGTTTGTCGGCCCCTATGCGGTGATCCGCGCCGACGAAGTGGATGCCAACGGCGAGATGGAACCCATCGTCATCGGCGCCAACTCCAATATTCAGGATGGCGTGGTGATCCACTCCAAATCCGGCGCCGCCGTCACCATCGGCGAGTACACCTCCATCGCCCACCGCTCCATCGTCCACGGGCCGTGCGAAGTGGGCAACCGGGTCTTTATCGGCTTCAACAGCGTACTGTTCAACTGCCATATCGGCGATGGTGCCGTGGTGCGTCACAACTCGGTGATCGATGGCTGCGATCTGCCACCGGAGTTCTACGTCCCCTCCACCACCCGCATCAACCAGCAGAGCGATCTGACCCATATCCCGCGGGTTTCGGTGGATGCTGCCGAATTCTCCGAAGACGTGGCTCACACCAATATCGATCTGGTCAAAGGGTACAAGGCGCTCTCCAACGAGTTCTGATCCTTCTATTTCCCGCGGGTCTCGGTAGATGCCGCCGAATTCTCCGAGGACGTGGCCCATACCAATATCGATCTGGTCAAAGGGTACAAGGCGCTCTCCAACGAGTTCTGATCCCTCTATTTCCCACGGGTTTCGGTCGATGCCGCCGAGTTCTCCGAGGACGTGGCCCACACCAATATCGATCTGGTCAAAGGGTACAAGGCGCTCTCCAACGAGTTCTGATCCCTTTCTTTATTACCAGAGAACAAAACGGGCGCCGAGGCGCCCGTTTTTCATCTGACTCTATATGAAGGCTAGATGGCCCTGACGCAGGTGGCGGCATGAGCTTCATCCACCAGATCCCACAGCGGATCACCAGTACTCAGATCGAGCAACGGCAGCTCACCATCGTCATTGGCAGTTGCATCGCTGCTCCAGTAGTGGTTGTAGAGCGGCCACCCCTGCTGCTGAAGTAACTGATCCGTCGCGCCATCCTTGTTGTAGGCGGCAAACAGCACCTCCAGCTCGGCCCGGGTCGGCAGACGCCAGTCATCATGACCGTGTGCCACCAGCTGCTGGCAGTAATCCCGCGCCCGCGCCTGACCCATGGTCACATACTCCAGCGGGAAGGGATTGTAGTCACCATCGCTGTCACTGCTCACACCGTCATAGGAGATAGACAGACGATCCGCCTCGTCCCTGGTCAACTGGCAGACAAAGGCCAGCTTGCCCGCCACCAGCTCGGGTTGACGACAGCCCCGGGCAAAATCAGGCTGGGCATCCACCACCTGCACCGTCACGTTCAACGTGTGACGAGCCGTGGTCGCCACCAGTCGTGCCGTACCGACCGCCACACCGCGCACCTCGCCCTGCGGACTCACGGTAGCGTACTCCGGCTGTTCGCTGTGCCACTCAACAGGCCCATCGAGCGGACCGAGAGAGCCATCGCTCAGTTGCCACTGCAATTGCAGGGGAAGCGTCCGCCCCACTTCCAGCTGAGGCTGGTCAGGCAGCACGGCCAAGCCGGTGATCACCGCCCCCACCGGAGTCGGGTCATCCGCCTCACTCACCCCCAGCTCGGCAACCGTGGCCGGAGTGCGGCGCGGCTCGGCCGAGGCGCTGCGCAAAAACTCGCCGATGGCATCGAGCTCGTCATTGCTGAGGCCAAGAGCATGCAGGTGATCGGAGGCTTTGGGGAAGAAGGGATCGTATTGATCCGCACCGGTCGGGAAGCCGACCCCGCTGCTCCACTTGGTCACTCCAAAGTTGTACATGGCCACCACCCCCTGCACCGAGCCGCCGATACGCTGGGCCAGGATCGGGAAGATGCCGTTGTGCATATAGGGGCCGGTAAAGGCGACGTCCCGCAAGCTGGGGGTCTTGAAGCGACCGATATCAGCCTTGTTGCGGGTCTGCAGGAAGCGCCCGCGATCTTCCAGCTTGCCACGACCGTAATAGGTGAGCCCCACACTCTCGAACCCGTGCTGACTCAGCAGCGGGCCGGAATGGCAGTTCATGCAGCGGCCATCGGTGCGGTAAAGATGCATCCCCCACAGCGCCTTGTCACTGAGCGCCTGACTATCCCCTTTGACGAAGCGCTCAAAATCGCTGTCGCGGCTGATGATGGTGCGTTCGAAGGTGGCGATCGCCTTGGCGATCCGCTCCAGCGTGATCCCCTGATCGCCAAAGGCGGTGGCAAAAGCAGCCTGATAGTCGGGGCTGGCCTGCAAGCGAGCCAGCAGCTCGTCATGACTCAGCGCCATTTCGATGGGGTTCTGGATCGGGTGAAGCGACTGCTCCTCCAGCGTGGCGACCCGCCCGTCCCAGAACTGGGTCGAGCTGAAGGCGCTGTTGAGGATGGAAGGAGCGTTGCGATTGCCCTTCTGGCCCAGATGACCGACCGAGACGCTCAGGCCGTCGCTCCACCCCTTTTGCGGATCGTGGCAACTGGCACAGCTGATATCCCGCCCCTTGGAGAGCTGCTTGTCGAAAAAGAGCTGTTGACCCAGCACCACCTTGGCCCGGCTATAGGGGTTGTCGGCCGGGAAGGGAACCGCCGGCAGCGGCCCCAGCTCCTGCCATTCCACCCCTTCATCCACCCGGGCGGCAGGCCATTGGGCCGATGAACCGCTGTATTGGGCGCGCAGAACCGCCATGTCCGGCTTGCTGCTGTCGCGCACCACGGAGGGACGCACCGGATAGGGTGCCAGCGCATACCAGAGCAGACCCCCCTCTCCCTCATCCAGCCAGGTTCGGGTCGCCAGTTGATAGAGACGGGGTTGACCCGCACCATCCTGCAGCCAGATCTGGGCGGGCAGGCCAACAGCAAAGGTATTGGGATAGCGCCATGCCGACTTGTCACTGCTCAGCAGCCGTTCGAACTCGGTGAGGGTCGGCAGGCGCCAGTCGCTGCGGCCGCAAGCGGTCAGCCCCGCAGCCAGTTGTGGCTGGCTGGCAATCTTCAACGCACTGGTGTCACTGCCATACAGCCAGTACTGGCTACCCTTGACCCCGCTGACCGTGCGCACATCGTGCAGGCACTGCCAGGGGCCACGCACCACCAGCAGCCCCTGTTCATCGAGACGCAGCAGATCTGCCGTCTCCGGCTCGTCCGGCTGGCTGGGGTTGGCGGGATAGATCTGGGTGCGGGCGGACTGGATCTGGGCGCTGTTGCTGCGCTGATACCAGCTGCGCGCCTGCTTGTCATCGCGCAGGGCCAGCAGCATCTGCCAGCTGTCGGCATAGTCGAGCACGGCGCCCGGCTGGCGCTGGGCCAGCAGGAAGGCTGCGTAATCCTGAATAGCAGCCTGTTGTTGCAGGCGGATCTCCTCTGCCCTGCCCCACTCGGCCTGACTGAGGGAACCATCCCCGCTCTGATCCGCCAGCAGGAAGAGCGCCGTCTCCTCCTCGTTCAGTCCCAGCCGCGGCACGCTGTTGCGGCGCGCCAGCGTGATCCCGGCCGAGAGATCCGCCACCCGCACCGATACCGCTCGCAGCAGATAGCCCTCGTCGCTGCCAAGCAGCTCCAGCGGCTGATCCAGTTGCAGACCTTCAGACAAGGTGATGCGGGCAAGCTGGCCCGGTTCGATGGCCTGTTGCACGCGGATCCCGGTGGCGACCTGTCTCACCTCGAGCTGTGCTCCCGCCCCCAGTCGATCGGTCACATTGACCTCAATGGTCAGAGGAACCCGGGTATGGGTTTCCGGCGGCACTATTGGCGGCGTGATAGGCGGTTCGGTCGGCTTGACGACCGGCGGGATCACCTCGGGTGAGGGGGTCACCGACGTATTGCTGTGATTGTCATTGCATGCGGTCAGAGCAAGCAGGCTGAGCAGTAAAAGGCTGGTTTTCATTCGGTATGGTTGGGTGGTCAGACAAGTGCGCGATTATCCAACCAAATGCCAATCATTATCAATTGCATTCAATTAATATGCTTTTTGACAACAAATCCTTATCAGCAACGCCTTACCACCCAATGAGAAAGGGCAGCCTCTTTGGCTGCCCTCTCTTGCTTCAAACCCGCTTGTCGAAAGCCCGACAATCTTCAGGAGCACTTCTTCAGGTTGATATGCCAGTTGGCACCGGATTGCACCTGATGCTTGGCGGCGAAGCTGTCCATGTTCAGCGCCACCGACACCTGCAGCAGGCTGTTGAGGTAGACCAGCGGCTGACCTTCCGGCACATCACCGAAGCTGCTGACGTAAGGGGCCTTGCCGTCATATTTGACCACATCCCCTTCGCGGATCTTGATGCAGGCTGTATCCCCCTTGTTGATCCCCGCCTTGGTCAGCAGGGCATCGTCGATATTGGTCCAGACGTTGCCGTACTGCACATCGAGGATCGGGATGGTGCCCTTGAGGGTGCCATCCTTCTCGGCTACCGCAGGCTGATAGGGGATCTTCACCACCTCGGCAGGCAGCAGCGGGCCGACCTGCTCGTAGCTGATGGCGCCGGAGGCGAGCCGCGCGCCGGTATAGGCGTACACATCGCGGCCATGGAAGGTGTAGGACTTCTCGGAACCCTTGAGGCGGTTGAGTTTCTCATCGATCTGGCGCACCGCCTCGATACCGAAGTGCTCGGCCACCAGGGTCAGGGTGCCGTTGTCCGGGGTCACGATGTAGTGACCGCTCTTGGTCTTGAGCACCACTGACTTGCGCTCGGTGCCGACACCCGGATCCACAACGCTGACAAACACTGTGCCCTTGGGCCAATACTGCAGGGTCTGGTAGAGGCGGTAGGAGGCTTCCCAAATGTTGTAAGCCGGGATCTCGTGGGTCAGGTCATAGAGGGGCAGGGTGCGATCCACCCCGAAGGCAACCCCCTTCATGGCCGACACGGCGCCATCTTTGAGGCCGAAATCGGTCTGGATCACCAGCGCTTCGTTGGCGGCGGCGATGCCGCTTGCCAGCATGAGGGCAAGCGCGATGGCGCGGGGAGCAGTGCGAATATCCATATCTGAACTCCTGAATCATCTGAGGATAACGAAACGGCGACAGCCATTTAGACATCCAGACTGCCACCAATGGATTTTTTTGCAAGGGGTTTGCAACAAAGTGAGGGACGACTCGCAGAAATTGTGCTCGCCAAACGGCGACAGCGGGGGTATCAAAGGCAGAATGGGAAAACGTTTACAATACAGGAGCTCAGCACCATGACACAACCCGTACCGGAGATGATGACCCTGCTGCTGGAGATTGGTGAACAGAGCAGTCAGCTCTGGCTGAGCCAGCCCGGGGCGGCCCCGTCACACTACCCGCTGGCCTTTGGCACCCACGCCATCCAGCCCGGGCCGTTTCGCCACACGCCACCCACCCCGCTCGAACTGGAGCAGGCCATCATGGTGGTGGAAGATGAGCTGATGCGCATCGCCCCGCAGGTCCCGCCCGGCTTGCAGCTGACCCTGCGCAGCCAGCCATCGCTGGCCGAAGTGTTGGGGGACAACCAGCTCGACCGGGATCTGGTGGAACAAGCCTTTGGCCAGCTGGCCGCCATGGCGGAAGGGGATCCCCTCGCCGCCAGCTTGCTGCCCCGCGACGAACACTTTGCCGCCGTGCTGCTGATCGTCAGGGAGTGGCTGCACCATCTGGCCAGCGAGAGCGTGCTGATCGTGGAGTAGTGTCATGGCTGATGCCCCTTGCACTGCAGACTCGCGGTAAAACAGAAGCGCGGCGACGAGGTCCTGCGCCACCGCCATGCGCGGCATGCAAAACCAGGAGCTATGCACCCTTGCTCATCACCGCCTTCTGCCGCTCCCCCTGCTTCTGTTACCATCGCGGCCACGATCACTCACTGCATCGTGGCCGCAGGCCGCGATAACCCCGACTGGTGCCCCTATGTCCACAGCCTCCTTTGCCGAACTGGCCCTCTCCTCCCGCTTGCAGCAGACCCTGACCGAGCTCGGCTATGCCGCGCCGACCCCCATTCAGGCTCGCGCCATCCCGCTCATTCTGGCGGGGCGGGATCTAATGGCGGGGGCCCAGACCGGCACCGGCAAGACCGCCGCCTTTGTGCTGCCACTACTGGAGCAGCTGCTGCAGCAGCCACAGGCAGAGCCCCGCCCGATCCGTGCGCTGGTGCTGGTGCCGACCCGCGAACTGGCGGTGCAGGTCGCCGAGAGCGTGGCGCGCTACGGGCAGGGCACCGGTCTCACCAGCACGCAAGTCTACGGCGGAGTGAGTATCGCGGCACAGGTGGAAGCTCTGAAACAGGGCGTTGATATCCTGATCGCCACCCCGGGCCGCCTGCTCGACCATCTGCGTCAGGGAGCCTTGAGCCTTGAACACCTCAGCCATCTGGTGTTTGACGAGGCGGATCGGATGCTCGACATGGGCTTTATGGACGAGATCAAGGCGCTGCTCAAACAGATCCCGGCGGATCGCCAGACACTGCTCTTCTCCGCCACCTGCGACGACAACCTGTTTGCCCTCTGCAAAGTGCTGCTGCGCGACCCCGAGCTGATTGAAGTGGCACCGCGCAACACCACGGCGGCCGAGGTGGAGCAGCGGGTCTACACGGTGGACAGCGATCGCAAGCTGGCGCTGGTCGAACATATGCTGAAAGTGAAAGGCTGGGCACCGGCCCTCATCTTCAGCCGCACCCGGCAGGGGGCCGACAAATTGGCCCAGCAGCTTGGCAAGGCGGGCATCAATGCGCTGGCCTTCCACGGCGACCTGTCGCAGAGCGCGCGGGAGAAGGTGCTTCTGGAGTTTCGCGCCGGCACCCTGCAGGCGCTGGTCGCCACCGACGTAGCAGCCCGCGGCCTCGATATCACGGATCTCAACTATGTGATTAACCTCGAGTTCCCGTTTGTGGCCGAGGATTACGTCCACCGTATCGGTCGCACCGGCCGCGCCGGCAACAAGGGGCTCGCCATTACCCTGTTCAGCCCGGAAGATGCGCCGCTGTTGGAGAAAGTGGAAGCGGTACTCGACACCCGCTTGCCCCAGCAGTGGTTCCCGGGCTTTGAGCCGGATCTCACCCGTTTTGAGCCCGAGCCGCGTCGCAACAGCAAGGCGGCCCAGAAGCAGCGCGCCAGAAAGCAGGCGCTCGCTGGCAACAAGAGTGGCAAGGGCAAGCGTTAAGCCGCCCTGCGCTGCCAATAAAAAAACGCCCGCACGGGCGTTTTTTGTTATCTGACAGGGGCCAGATCTGGCGAGTGACCCCTAGCGGGTCGCCAGCACCAGTGGCAGGGATCGCAAGATCTGCCGCTCGGCCAGGGTCGAGAGGATAAACATCACCATATAGCCGAGGCCCAGCGCCACGATAATCGCCACCACATTAGCGGTAAACTCGGCCACCAGATAGTAGGCGGTGACCAGCGCCACTATGCCCGCCAGCCGGATCAGCAGACTCTGGGTAAAGTAACCGTGGGCCTTGATGTAGGCGAGCTGATAGCCGTTGAGCATCATAAAGATGAAGAAGATGGAGAAGTGGAACAGCACCGGCACCGCCCCCACGTAGTCAGCGGGGAAGAACAACAGCACCAGCGGCTTGCCCGCCAGCAGCATCAGGCCAAAGAAGGCCAGACTGACGATGGTGGAGAGACGGAAGATCCAGCGGCGAATAAGCCTTATCTGGCTATGATCGCCGTTGCGCAGATTGACCGCCAGCTCAGGCAGCACAAAGCGGTAGATGGGGAAGACAAACAGGGTGGTCATGTAGGTGAAGATGGGACGCACCACCACCTGAAAATCCCCCAGCTCGTCGATGCTGAAGTGGCGGATGGTGAGCAGCACTGTGATGTAAATCATCAGGATGCTGGCCCCCGCCTCCAGCGAGGCGGTAAAGCTCTTCTTCACATAGCTCACCATCTCGGGGCCGAGCGCCACCTTGGCCAGCGGCCTGGTGGCGATGGCCCGACGGCGCGAAACATACATATAACCGGCGATGGCTAGCGACGAGAAGGTCAGCCCGTAGAAGAGCGAGGCAAGCGCATCCATCCCGAGCCCGAAATAGCAGGCCATAAACAACAGGCCGTTGGCCAGCGGCTCCAGCCAGGTGACCCGGTTGGAGAGCGCATACATCCGGTACATGGCCACCAGATTGGTGAAATAGACCTTGAGCCCCAGCCCGAAGATGACCCCCACCAGTTGCAGATACTCCACCCGGATATGGAGCCCGTGCTTGATATAGGGGATCACCGCCCCCCAGGTGAGCAGCACGATGCTGATGAGGAAGTAGCGAAAGATATTGATGATGTCCCGATCGTTCTTGGTCTGGGAGTAGCTCACCACCATGGAGGAGCGAAAACCTGTCATCAGGATAAAAGAGAGGGATATCAAATCCACCACGCTGTTGAACAGCGCCAGCTCCCCCTTGGCGACCCATTGCGCCAGCCACACCTTGAAGGCGAAGCCGATAACGATGCTGACCAGCGAGGCCCACATTCCGGTGATAAAGGCCTGTTTGAGGCGGGCGAGAGAGGCGTATTGCATAACGAAAATGGATAACTTTCAGGGAAAAGAGAGAGGGCCATCTTATGAAAGCCTCCCTCCCTTGAACAGCGTTAATGCCACGCACTCACAGCCACCAAAAAAACCGCAAACGCAAAAGGCCCGCTTATTTCCTGAAAGCGGGCCTTTTGTGGTGTGCCGTTATGGCTGCTGATTGCAGCGATGGTACGGCTTGCAGTCTGTCTGCCACGCAGCGGCTATGACTGCGGCGCCGCCTTGATCAGCTCTTCATAGTGATCAATCAGCTCGGGGCCGTGCAGCGGTGAGTCGTGACCGCCGATCACCGTCTTGATCGGCAGCTTCATCGCCTTGAGCCGCTCGATGGTCTGCGGATAGGCCTTCACATTGGCAAAGCTCAGGTTGCCCAGCTTCTCCTTGAGGATGCAGTTGCCATAGAGCACCTGCTCGTCGGGGAAGTAGACAAAGATGCCGTCCGGCGTATGGGCCGGGCCCGCGTAGAAGGCGCGTACCTTGCCATCTTGCAGCGTGAAGTCGCCATCGTGCACCACGTTGGGCAGCACCAGCGGCAGATCCGGATACTCCGGCAGCCCCTTGCGGGTAAAGGCGACAATCTCGGCCCAGTCGCTCTTCATCAGATCCAGGGTCTGGCGCGTCGCCACCACCTTGGCCCCGATGGACTTCCAGTAGGCGTTACCGCCCGCCCGATCGGTGTGGTAGTTGGTGTTGATCACCTCCAGCACCGGCTTGCTGCTGACTCTTCTTATCAGCTTGTGCAGCTCGCGGGCAGTATCCGGCGTCCAGGTCGCCCCCACCACCGTCACCCCCTTGGCCCCGAAATAGACCATGGAGTTCTCTTTGACGTAGTAGTTGTCCTCCACCACATAGACAGGGCCGCTCACCTGTTTGAGTTCGATCCCCGCCGCCCGCACGCTGCCACCCCAGAAACTCGCCATCAGCACCACGGCCCCGGCCAACCCGCACTTCATCCAACCTTTCATCATCTTGCTCCCTCGAACCAACCGCCCCCTCGCCACCCCTGTGGCAAGCCGGGCCTTTTAAGCAGTGGGCAGAAGATACGGGGGATTTGTGAGGGGAAAATGAGGTTGTGTGAAGAGAAGGTGAAGTCTGGGGGAAGTCAGGGGAAAGTCCGGGAAAATCGGCAGCGACCTCCTGTTCGCGAACGTCCGAATACGCTGCGCTATTCGAACCTGCAACACAGATAGCGGCCCCTCACCCTAACCCTCTCCCAAGGGAGAGGGGATGGCCCGTGCCAATTCCAACCCCCTCATATCCCCACCCGAACCTCGTACGTAAAGCACAGTCAGCTGAACCGTTTTGCTCCCTTCTCCCACTCTTGATCACAAACAAGGGGAGAAGGGCTGGGGATGAGGGAAGGTAACAATAAGTCCCATCATGTAGGGTCGATTAGCGCAGCGTAATCGTCCGTTTACCGCCACGCACCACGTCATGGCAAGACCAGATGAGAACTCCGGATATCAGCGGCCTCTCGGCGACCTCCTATTCGCGATCGTCCGAATACGCTTCGCTATTCGAACCTACAACACAGATAGCGGCCCCTCACCCTAGCCCTCTCCCGGGGGAGAGGGGATGACCCGTGCCAATTCCAAACTCCCATCCCCACCCGTACCTCGCACGTAAAGCACAGTCAGCTGAACCGTTTTGCTCCCTTCTCCCCTTGCGGGAGAAGGGCCGGGGATGAGGGGAAGGTAACAATAAGCCACATAATGTAGGGTCGATTAGCGTAGCGTAATCGTTCGTTTACCGCGAATATCCTGATAGCAAGAGAAGCAGGAAACCCTGAACATCAGCGTCACCTCAACCCCCTTACATTCGCGATTGTCCGAATACGCTTCGCTATTCGAACCTACGTCCCGAAACAATAGATATCTCCCGAGCATTCAGTTATATTTTTGAGCGGTTCAGGTCATTAGTTGAAGGTACAATAGTGTCCAACAAATATTTCTTATTTTTTGCATCACTCCTTTTCGCTTTATATCTTGCTTCCATGGTTGCTTACCCATTTTACATTAGCGACCTAGACTGGAATTATGTGCAGGGTGTGTGGAACACATGGCAAACTTTGAATGCGGCAATGATAGCCCTTTTGGCTAGTATTATTGCTCTTGCTACCACTATGTACTCAGATCACCAGAAAAGGGAAAGAGAACTTTTAGCTGCAAAAGCTCTCCTACCAGAAGCATTAACTCAGTTAATCTATTTTTGCAAACACTCTGCGGGCCTTCTAAAGGAGGCCTATATAAATAGGAATGAACCTAACAGCGATCGACATTTACTATATATAAATGGCAACTTCTATCAAATCCCAGAATGGGTTGATTCAGCCTTTCAGGGTTGTATTGTTGCAGCAAACAAACCTGATGCCATATATATGGCTGATATTCTGGCTGAATTGCAAATCATTCGGGCTAGACTGGTAGATATTCATTATGATAGCAATAGAGAACAAGAATTGCTTGTTATGCCTGATGATATAATCGCTCACATTAGAAAACTTGGCTATTTTGCCGCCAGGGTAACTGCATTATTTCCCTACGCTAGAGATGGAAAGCCTATCTTAAGAGAAGAAGCTAACAATGAGATGATTAACAAGGGTCTATCGCAAATAGATGCTATTGAAGCAGCATACACAATTGAGTAGAGCAATAATTAAACAGAGCCATGATGCTAAATAATATCTATTTAAAGAGAAGTTTCATTTTATTACTGCATCTACTTACGATTAAAAATTAGTGTTCCTGATAACTAAAAATAAAACCACCTGCATTTCGCAGGTGGTTTTTATTTTATCACCTAATTAGCACGGGATATTAATCCCAACACCAATCACCCCAGCGGCGGCGTGCGTGGCGGCACCATCCGCTTGCTGCCGGTGGACTCAAAGGCCGAGGCGAAGCACAGCAGGTTGTTGTCGTCATAGGCGCGACCGGCGAAGGTCAGCCCCACCGGCATACCGATATCGGCCATCACCCCCATGGGGACGGTGACGGTCGGCACGCCGAGATGGCGAATGGCGAGGTTGCCGTTGGCCACCCAGATGCCGTTGCTCCAGGCGATATCGGCGGAGGCCGGATTCACATCCGCATCAGCCGGGGCGACGTCGGCGACGGTCGGGAACAGCACGGCGTCGAGCTGGAGCCCGTCCATCCAGTCCTCGAGATCCAGCTTGCGGGTCTTCTCCAGACCGCGCAGGCCGTCCGGCACTGTGGGGATCTCGTCAAAGCGCTTGATGCCGCGCTTGGCCATATTGACGTACTCGTCCATGCCCGCCGCCAGATCGCCCTCGCGGTTAGGCAGGGTGCCCGGATCGTGGGGGAAGATCTTCGGCCCATCGACATCGGCCAGCTTGTTCAACTTGGGATCGCCGTTGGCGCGCAGGAAGTCGTCGAACGCCCAGCCGGAGAGCTCCCACAGCTCGTCGTTGAGAAACTCCGGGCTCACGATGCCGCGATTGAACACGGTCGGCGCGCCGGGTCGGTCCCCTTCGCAGTTGGAGACCAGCGGGAAGTCCACTTCGATGACTTCAGCGCCAGCGGCTTCCAGCGCCTTGCGCGCATCTTCCCAGAGGGCGATCACGGTCTCGCGGGTATGGATGCGCTGACCGGTCGGGCCGCCGATGCCGGGGTTTTCGCTGGTGCCGGCCAGTTCATCCTTGTTGATAAACATGCGCGGCACGCCGAGGCGCTTGCCCTTGAGGGCATCGGCCTTGGCAGCCAGATCCAGATAGGAAGCCGGACGCACTTCAGAGGCCTTGGGCAGCTGTACCCAGGGCTGCAGGCGCCACAGATCGCCACGGGGATCGCTATCGTCGGCGACCACTACGTCGAGCACTTCCAGGAGGTCGTTCATGGTGCGGGCATAGGGCACCACCACATCCATGGTCGGAGTCAGCGGCCAGTTGCCGCGCACCGAGATGACGCCACGGGACGGAGTGTAGGCGCACAGGCCGTTGTTGGAAGCCGGGCCACGGCCGCTCGACCAGGTCTCTTCGGCCAGACCAAAGGCGGAGAAGCTGGCAGCGGTGGCGGTACCGGCGCCGTTGGAGGAGCCGGAGGCAAACGGTGCGGTCAGGTAGTCGGCGTTGTAGGGGCTCTCGGCACGGCCATAGACGCCGCGCTGCATGCCGCCATTGGCCATCGGCGGCATATTGGTTTTGCCAAGGCAAATGGCACCGGCGGCGCGCAGGCGCTCAACGGTAAAGGCATCGCGCTGGGCCACCAGATCCTTGAAGGCCGGGCTGCCGGAAGCGGCGGTCAGCCCCTTGACCAGATAGCTGTCTTTGGCGGTGTAGGGGATGCCGTCGAGCGGGCTCAGGGTCTCGCCACGGGCGCGGCGGGCATCGGAAGCCTCGGCTTCTTTCAGCGCATCGGGATTGGCGACCACCACGGCATTGAGTTTGGTGGCAGTCTCGGGGCCGTTGTAGGCCTCGATCCGGGCCAGATAGGCCTTGACCAGTTCGACCGCTGTGGTGCGGCCTGATTCGAGCGCGGCACGCAGCTCGGCAATGGAAACCTCGGTCACTTCGATCATGGGGATCTCCTGTAAAAGGGTGACTGTTTGTCATGATGATCGCCGCATCAGCGCCGGCGACCATCACACCATCAAGAGAGAAAACCCCACGGCGTGGGGTTTTGAATACCAACCTCAGCTGGCGTAAACCGGTTTACGACCCGTCGCGAGAGGCCGTCAGCAAGGTGAAGAGCAGCGCAGGAACCGGAGTGTATGTGAATACATGAGGATTCCGAGCAGCACATGAGCCTTGATCACGGCTTCGCAGCAGGATCGTCATCCGGTTCTTATTTGCCGGAGGGGATCTGCTGAGTAATGCAGTGGATATTGCCACCGCCCAGCAGGATCTCGCGGGCCGGCACGCCGACCACGGTGTGCTCCGGGAAGATCTCTTCCAGAATGCGCTGGGCTTCGCCATCGGTGGCGGCATCCAGCAGCGGATAGACGATGCGATCGTTGGTGATGAGGAAGTTCACGTAGGAACCGGCCAGACGGCCTTCTGCCTCGCGCGGTACACCGCTGCCGCTCTCGACACCGGCAGACTCCTCTTCAGTGCAGAACAGCGGGCCCGGCTGGGGCAGCTTCCACACTTTCAGCTTGCGACCCTTGGCATCGACCGCCGCTTCCAGCACCTTGAGGGCGGCCACGGAGCGGGCGTACTGGGGATCGTTCTGGTCGTCAGTCCAGTGCAGGGCCACTTCACCCGGACGCACGAAGCAGCACATGTTGTCGATGTGGCCGTCGGTTTCATCCATGTAGACGCCTTCGTCCAGCCAGATAAAGCTGGTAACGCCCAGATAGTCGCGCAGGTAAGCTTCGATCTGCTCTTTGGTCAGGTGCGGGTTGCGGTTTTCGTTGAGCAGGCACTCGGCGGTGGTCAGGCAGGTGCCTTCGCCATCGACGTGGATGGAGCCCCCTTCCAGGATCAGCGGCGCATCGTAGCGAGCCATGCCGTGCTGGGTCAGCATCTGGGCTGCCACTTCCTCATCCTGATTCCACGGGTAGTAGAGACCACCCTTGTGACCGCCCCAGGCGTTGAAGCCCCAATCCACCCCACGGCACTCGCCGGCCGCGTTGGTGACGATGGTCGGGCCGGTATCGCGGGCCCAGCAGTCATCGCTGGCCATTTCAACCAGAGTAACGTGGGCGGGCATGATGGCGCGGGCCTGCTCCATAAACTGGGCCGGTACACCCATAAAGACCGGAGTCGCACCACCGATGGCATCGGCCACCTTGGCGAAGGTCTCTTGCGCGAAGCGACCGGCTACGCGCCAGTTGTCCGGGCGAAACGGCCAGATCATCCAGACGGCCTGCTGGTGCGCCCACTCGGCGGGCATGGTGAAGCCGTCGGCGGCCGGCGTGGAGTTAATGGTCTTGATGCTCATCGCAAGGCTCCTTGCATGGATTGAGGCCCCCGTTTACGCCCGATGCGGCGCGGGAACCCGGAAAAATAAGAGTGGGTCGCAGAGTAAGACGTTGCGCCCCCATCCATCAAATGAATAGGATGGATTGTCCCATAAACACGGCGAATAATCCCCCCATGAAACTGCACCAGCTCGACCTCAATCTGCTGCTCGCGTTTGACGCCCTGATGACGCAGGGCAGCGTCACCCGCGCCGCCGAGGCGCTCTTTATCAGCCAGCCCGCCATGAGCCACTCCCTTAACCGGCTGCGCACCTTTCTCGGCGACCCGCTTTTGGTGCGCACCCCGCAGGGGATGCTGCCAACCCCGCGCGCCCAGCGGCTGCATCTCGGGGTGCAGCAGGCGCTTCGGCTGCTGGAGCAGCAGCTCACCGAGGAAGAAGAGTTCGAGCCGAGCCAGTCGAAGCGGCGCTTCGTGCTCTGCACCACAGATTACGTGGAGTGCGTGCTGATCCCGCCGCTTATTCAGCGGCTCAGACGGCTGGCGCCAGGGGTCACCATCGAGATCCGCATCCTGCGCGACACCCTGCCCGAAGCCGAGCTGGCGAGCGGCGAGATCGATCTGGTGCTGGGCTTTGACGAGTACATGCAGGTTCCGGGGTATCTCGGCAAGGAGACCTGGCTCACCGAGCCGCTGGCCGGGCTGGTGCGCGCCGATCTGCCTATTGCCAAATCGGCCCCCGCCGACGCCGAGGATGACCCCTCCCTGTGGCAGGAGCGCATCACCCTGCCGCAGCTGATCGCCATGCCCCATGTGTTCCACTCACCGCTCGGTACCTCGGAGGCAAGCCTCGACCGCTATCTGAAGAGTCAGGGCTTTAGCCGCACCATCTCGGTCAACAGCCAGAGTTATATGTCCGCCGCCGCCATCGTCAGCCAGAGCGATCACCTGCTGGTGCTGCCCAGCATGGTGGCCGAGCTGCTCGCCACCCACTGGCCGTTGAAAAGCCTGCCGCTGCCCGAAGACGTGCCCGACTATCACCTCAACTGCGTCTGGCATCCCGTTCACGCGCAGCAACCGGCGCTGGTATGGCTGAAAGATTTGATGAAAGAACTGGTGGGGCCGAGGTAAGGCCGCGGCGTCTGGCATCAAAGATTGATGGAAAAGCCGAGGAAGGGCTGAGACCAGAAACAACAGTGGCTCCCGAGGGAGCCACTGTTGTTTCTGCTGTATCGCGTTACGCCCGCAGGGCCCGCATCAGCTGGGCGACTACGTCGTCCAGCAGGGGGCGATCGGGGCGGCACTGGGCGAAGGTGACCAGCCCTTGCAGGTTGATCAGCAGCAGGGCAGTGAGGGTGTGGATATTGCTATCCGGGGCCAGCTCACCCTTGGCCTGCGCCTGTGTCAGCAACTCGGCCAGATCCTGCTCCAGCTCGCCATAGATCCCCTTGACCCGCTGGGTCAGCTCCTCATCCTGCTCGCTCAGCTCCATCATGGTGCGAGTCACCAGACAGGAGCCGCAGAGCGCCTCCCCCACAATCCGGTCGAGATAGGCCGCAAGGCCCGCCAGCGGGCTCGGGTTGTCGAGCAATGAGCGGCGCAGGGTGCGTTTACCCTCGACATAGTGATCCACCGCCGCCAGCAGCAGGCCGCGCTTGTTGCCAAAGGCGCCGTAGATACTGCCCGGGTGCAGGCCGGTGGCAGCCACCAGCTCCTGCATGGTGGTCTTGGCATATCCCTTGGCGCGAAACGCTTCCATGGCATTTCGCAGTACCTCGTCCCGATCAAACTCGGCTATGCGCATGGTTCCTCCCGTGGGAAATGGTTCACCGGCAAGGGGCAACAGGGCCCGCCGATAAAGAGTGGCTGTAAAGGGCGGCAAGTTTACCCCAGCCGCCCGCTCGGGCCAACCTTCTTGAACGTGCATTCAAAAAAAGCTTGCGCCCGACGCAAAAAACGTCTTGAATGCACGTTCAAGAATAACCCGTTCAGGACAACCTATCATGAATACCCTGTTTCAGCCGTATCGACTCAATGACACTCTGACCCTGGCCAACCGTTTCATGATGGCCCCGCTCACCCGCTGCATGGCAGGCCCAGGTCTGGTGCCGACCGAGCAGATGGCTGCCTATTACGGCCGCCGCGCCGACATCGGCCTGATTGTTTCAGAGGCCGTCATCATCCGCCCCGACGCGCAGGGCTACCCCAATACCCCGGGCCTCTTCACCCAGGCGCAGATCGATGGCTGGAAGAGAGTGACCAGCGCCGTACATGCCAAAGGCGGCAAGATCTTCGCCCAGCTGTGGCACGTCGGCCGCCTCTCCCACCCCTTCTTCCATCAGGCTGAAGTGTTGGCCCCCTCTGCCGTGGCGCACGAGGGCACTGTGCCCCGCATGCGCGAGCTGACCTATCAGGTGCCGCGTGCTCTGACCGAGGCCGAAATCGCCCAGCTGGTGCTGGATTACGCCCAAGCGGGCGCCAACGCCATCGAGGCGGGCTTTGACGGGGTGGAGATCCACGGTGCCAACGGCTACCTGATCGACCAGTTCCTGCACCACTCCACCAACCTGCGCACCGACAACTACGGTGGCAGCCCGGAAAAGATGAGCCGCTTCGCGCTGGAAGTGGTCGATGCCATCAGCGCCCGCATCGGCGGTGATCGGGTTGGTATTCGCCTCTCCCCGGGTGCCTATGTCCATCTGGCGGGCAGCCCGGAAGATCGCGCCGTGTTCGACTACCTGCTGGGCAAGCTGAACGATCGCCCGCTGGCCTATATCCACCTCGGCATCTTCGATGACAACCTCACCCTCGATTATCTGGGTGGCCGTGCCTCCGACTATCTGCGCGCCCACTACAAGGGCAATCTGGTCGGGGTGGGCAACTACGACGCCGAGCGCGCCGCTACGGCCATCGAGGCTAACCGCTTCGATCTGGTGGCCATCGGCCGTCCGCTTATCGCCAACCCGGACTACCTCACCAAGGTGAAGAAGGGAGAAGCGCTGGTGCCCTACGCCGACACCATGCTGGCTGAGCTGGTATAACCACGAAGCCATCGCCAGACGACAGGCAATAAAAAACGAGGGGAGCTGTTGCTCCCCTCGTGCTATCTGGCTGATGCGCTGATCAGCTGGTGCGGGCTTAATTGGTGCGGATGCTTAATTGGTACGAAATAGCGCCTCGATGGAGAGCCCCTGACTCAGCAGGATCTCCCGCAGACGACGCAGCCCCTCCACCTGGATCTGGCGTACCCGCTCGCGGGTCAGGCCAATCTCGGCTCCCACATCCTCGAGGGTGGCGGGCTCATAACCCAACA
Organism: Aeromonas sp. JL9; assembly: GCF_024436075.1. Classification (NCBI taxonomy): domain Bacteria; kingdom Pseudomonadati; phylum Pseudomonadota; class Gammaproteobacteria; order Aeromonadales; family Aeromonadaceae; genus Aeromonas; species Aeromonas sp. JL9. The sequence continues at coordinate 20,342 of NZ_JANFNV010000028.1, forward strand.
GACCAAAACGACGTGCCAGCACTTCCCGCTGCTTGGGATTGAGCTCCTCCAGCCAGTGCACGATGCTGCTACGCATATCATCTTCCTGTGACTCCAGCTCAGGCCCCATGCCGCGCTCGTCGGAGAGCACATCCAGCAGCGCCTTGTCGCGATCGCCGCCTATGGGAGTGTCCACCGAGGTGATCTTCTCGTTGAGCTTGAGCATGCGATTCACATCATCCACCGAACGATCGAGCGCGAAAGCGATATCCTCGGCGGTCGGTTCATGATCGAGGCGGTGAGAGAGTTCGCGCGCAGTGCGCAGGTAAACGTTTAACTCTTTGACCACATGAATAGGCAGACGGATGGTACGGGTCTGGTTCATGATGGCCCGCTCGATGGTCTGGCGGATCCACCAGGTGGCATAGGTAGAGAAACGGAAGCCGCGCTCGGGATCAAACTTCTCGACCGCACGGATAAGACCGAGGTTGCCCTCTTCGATGAGATCCAGCAGCACCAGGCCGCGGTTGTTGTAACGACGGGCGATTTTCACCACCAGTCGCAGGTTGGACTCGATCATGCGCTTGCGGGCAGCTTTGTCACCCCGCAAGGCACGACGGGCGTAATAGACTTCCTCTTCGGCAGTGAGCAGCGGGGAGAAGCCAATCTCCCCCAGATAGAGTTGCGTGGCATCCATCACCTTGTTCAGCTCAGGTGCCAGCAACTCATCGGAGATAGTCTCGTCCGCCTCGGCGGCTACCTCCTGCAACTCTTCTACCTCGTGAGATTCGGGTTCAGCGTCAAACTCTAACTCTGCATCCTGCATTACCAGTTGTTCTTGGCTCATGGTGTGTCTCCCTGACGTTACCAGAGTAAGACGGTCTCTCTGGGGTTAACGCTTTGGCAAATAGCTCATCGGATTGATCGACTTGCCTCTGTACCGGATCTCGAAATGCAATCGCACATCCGGCGCGTCCGTGCTACCCATGTTGGCAATGACCGAGCCCCCCTTGACGCTGTCCCCTTCCTTCACCCGCAACTCGTCGTTGTGTGCGTAAGCGGAGAGATAGTCATCATCATGCTTGAGGATAATCAGCTTGCCGTACCCCCTTAAAGCACTGCCAGCGTATACCACTTTACCGCTGCTGGCGGCGTAGACGGGTTGCCCCTTCTGGCCGGCTATGTCGATCCCCTTGTTACCCTGTTCTGCAACAGAGAACCCCTCGACAATCCGGCCTTTTGCGGGCCAGTGCCAAGCAAGTCTCGACTGGGAGTTGTTTATTTTTTGTTCTTTGGACTGAGCGTATTCCTTCGGTGCTGCCGGAGCAACGGATTTCTGAGAGATGAACGGCGTGGTCTGACCAGATCCACTCGGCTCGGCCAACGGACGCGGACCGCTGCTCGGGCGACTTGTTGTAACCGGCGTTGCGGTTGCCGGACGAGTCGCAGCCACCATCTGGGTCGAACCACCGCCTGCGGTCTGGACATTGAGCACCTGACCCGGTTGCAGCGCATAGGGGGCGCTCAGGTTGTTGCTCTGGGCCAGCGCCTGCGGTGTCATGCCGAACTGGCGGCCAATGCTGCTCAGGGTATCGCCGCGGCGCACCTCATAGGTACCGGCACTGCGGCTGCTGCCAACACTGGCGCTGGAACCATCGAGCCGCAGTCGCTGCCCCGGATAGATGTTGTAGGGCGGGCTGATGTTGTTGAGGCTGGCCAGCGACGGCACATCGTTGCCGGAGTTGAAGGCGATGGAGTAGAGGGTATCGCCCCGCTTCACCACATAGCTGCCGCCCTGAATGGGGGCGCTGACCTGGGCACCGCTTTGGCGAGCCGGAATGGTCGAGACAAACTGCCCCTCATCAACACCATCTACCGGAGCTGCATTTTTACTGGAGGAGCAGGCAAGCAGCAGCCATGACAACACCACGACACTGCTTCCTTGCCAAATACGCGAACGCATAATGGATCCTTAACGACTAAACCAGAAATAGGCCACCACGGCCAGACCAATACAGAGCCAACCGAGCACATCTACGTAGTGCATCAGTTTGCGTTCCATCTTCTCGCCACCCCAGCGCATCAGGCCCGCAACCAGGAAAAAGCGCATGCCACGACCGATGAGGGAGGTGATGATGAAGGGCAGCAGAGCCATTTGCAACAACCCTGCCGTCACGGTAAACACCTTGTAGGGGATAGGGGTGAAGCTGGCAATGAAAATGACCCAGATCCCCCACTGCTCAAACCAGTTGCGAGCGATTTCGATCTTGTCCTGATAGCCCACAGACTCCACCAGTGGCAGCACGACCGGATCCCACAGGGCATAGCCAAGGGCATAGCCAAACAGGGCGCCCAGCACAGAGAAGAGGGTGGCCAGCGTGGCGTAGTGCCACGCCTTGTGGGGCTTGGCGAGCGCCATCGGCGCCAGCATCACATCCACCGGGATCGGCCAGAATACCGACTCGATGAAAGCGGTGATGGAGAGATACCAGGGGGCATGCTTGTGGCGGGCCCACTGCATCACCAGTACGTACAAACGGGAAAACAACTTCACTCAACATCTCCGTCAATCAGGGGAACAAAACGTACCGGCTCCAGAATACGGCTGGTCAGCTGGGATCCGGATCGTTCGATCAGCTGCAGGGTCTGCTGGCTGTCGCCCACGGGCAACACCAGTCGACCCCCTTCGGCCAGCTGATCGGTCAGTGCCGTCGGGATCTCGCTCGCCGCAGCCGTCACCAGAATGGCGTCATAAGGCCCCTTGTTGGGCCACCCCAGCCAGCCGTTGCCGTGCTTGGCCGAGACATTGTGCAGATCGAGCTGGCGCAGTCGGCGCCGGGCCTGGAACTGCAGCGACTTGATCCGCTCAACGGTATAAACATGCTCCACCAGATGGGCGAGGATCGCCGTCTGGTAACCGGAGCCAGTGCCAATCTCCAGCACATGGGCCGGATTGTTTTGCATCAGCAACTCGGTCATTCGCGCCACCATATAGGGCTGCGAAATGGTCTGGCCGTGGCCAATGGGCAAGGCGGTGTTGTCCCACGCCTTGTGCGCCATGGCCTCGTCCACAAACAGCTGGCGCGGCACTTTCGCGATGGTCGCCAGCACGCGAAAATCGCGAATATCCTGCGCAATGAGCTGATTTAACAGGCGCTGTACTATCACACCACCCTCATCCCTGCAGATCTAACCAGGCCCCCAGACCGGCGAGACTGTCATAGGCAGTCATATCGATGGTCAGGGGGGTAATCGAGACATAGCCCTGCTCGATGGCAGCAAAATCGGTACCGTCGCCGGCATCCTGCTGGCTACCGGGGGGGCCGATCCAGTAGATGGGCTGGCCACGGGGATCCTCGGTGCAGATCACCGACTCCGCCCGGTGGCGATTGCCAAGGCGGGTGGTCTTGATCCCCTTGATCTGCTCGAGGGGCAAGTCCGGCACGTTGACGTTGAGGATCTGATCGGCAGGCAGGGGGTGTTTCATCAGCCCCTTCACCAGCAGGGCCGCATAGTGGGCCGCCGTGGCGAAGTGGGTCTTGCCCACCAGCGAGATGGCGATGGAGGGATAGCCAAGATGGCGCCCCTCGGTGGCCGCGGCGACCGTGCCCGAATAGATGACATCATCCCCCAGGTTGGCGCCGTGGTTGATACCGGCCACCACCATGTCGGGTTCAGGGCGCACCAGCTCGTTGACCGCCAGATGCACGCAGTCGGTCGGCGTCCCCTTCACCGCATAGCTCTCGCACCCATTAAAGCCGTTTTCTGCAATGCGGGTAACCCGCAGCGGTACTTCCAGCGTCAGGGAGTGACTCGCGCCGCTGCGGTTACGATCCGGCGCCACCACAATGACCTCACCGCAGGCGCGCAGCGCCTCGCTGAGGGCACGAATCCCCTCAGCATGCACACCATCATCATTACTGACCAGAATTCGCATCGGTCTGATTCCTGAAACCGTGATCGGCCTCTTCGGCCTGCATTAACTCGCGCACCACGCTGGTGGCAAACGCGCCCGCCGGCAGGAAGAAGGAGAGGGTCAGCGCCTCGCCGTCCAGCTGCCAGCTCATCTGCTCCGGCTTGAGCAGCAGGGGGCGCCTGTCCTGATCCAACCCTGCCTTCTCCAGCCCGTCACACCAATCGCTGTAAGGGGCCAGCACGCCCTGTTCGAACTCGGCAGCGGCGCCCTGACTGGCCAGACGGCCACGGCCCCACTGGGGCGCGGTGAGCTGCACGTCGCCGGAGGCAAGACGCGCTTCCAGCTCGGGGGTCACGCTCTCTTCGCTGAAGATGGAGTGGCTGCCCTTGAGCATCACGCAATCACCGGCCAGCAGCTGATGGGCCAGCCCCTGCTCGATACGGGCGCTGACAATGGCGTTGAATAGCATGCTGCGGGCGGCAGAGAGGTAGAGGGAGCGCTTGTTGCGATCCTTGATCCGCTTGCCGGCAAACATCGCCTTGGCCGCTTCCAGGTTGTTGCCATCGCGGCCAAAACGCTGCTCACCATAGTAATTGGGCACGCCCTGAGTGGCGATGGCCTGCAGGCGCGCCTCCAGCCCGTCGGCCTGTTCCAGACCGGTGAGACGCAGGGTGAAATGGTTGCCCTTGAGGTAGCCGACCCGCAATTTGCGGTTGTGACGCCTGGCTTGCAGGATCTGGATGCTGTCGCTCTCGATGACCGACAAGTCCGGTTCGACCTTGCCCGGCAGATGAATGCCAAACCACTGCTCGGTCACCGCGTGGCGATCCTTCAGGCCCGCCCAGGTCACCGCATTGCGGTTGACCCCGGCCGCATCGGCCAGCAGACCCGCTACCCAGGCGGTGTTCTCGCCGGTTTTGCGCACCCGGACGAAGATATGCTCCCCTTCACCGCAGGGCTCGAATCCGAGATCTTCATTGACCACGAAGTCGGCGGCCTCTGCCTTGAGGATACCGCGGGCGGTGGGCGCCCCGTGCAGATAGGCAAGTTGTTCCAGCATTATTGTTTCACCAGTAGGACGACGGCTTCGGTGGCGATCCCTTCCTTGCGCCCCGTAAACCCAAGCTGTTCGGTGGTGGTCGCCTTGACGTTCACCCGGTTCAAATCACATTGCAGATCGGCGGCCAGCACGGCGCACATGGCGTCGATATGGGGCGCCATTTTGGGGGCCTGGGCGATGATGGTCACATCCAGGTTGCCGATGGCATACCCCGCCTTCTGTACCCGGGCAAAGACATCACGCAGCAGAATGCGACTGTCGATCCCCTTGAACTCGGCAGCGGTATCGGGGAAGTGGCGACCGATGTCACCGGCACCGATAGCCCCCAGCAGGGCATCGCTCACCGCGTGCAGCACCACATCGCCGTCGGAGTGGGCAACCAGCCCCTGCTCGTAGGGAACCGGCACGCCACCCAGCATGCAGGGGCCAACACCACCAAATTTATGGACATCAAAACCATGACCAATGCGCATCATCAGCGGCAACCTCCCAACATGCTGAAACCAACCCCATCAATTTTGTGTACGTCCACACCATGTCCAATCCGGATCATGCTAACTCCTTGTTCGGGCCTGTTTGTTCGAGACACTCTGCTCTGAACGGTCTGTTCTGACTGAGGGGCTTATGCCTGCTGGCTTAAAAACAGCCCCGCCAGCGACAAGTCTTCCGGCCGGGTCACTTTGATATTGTCGGCGCGCCCCTCCACCATGCGCACCGTGAATCCGGCCCGCTCCATGGCGGAGGCCTCGTCGGTGATGGTGGCGCCCAGCAGCAACCCCTCTTCCAGCGCCCGCTTCAGGGCACGGGTCGGGAACATCTGCGGCGTCAGGGCATGCCAGAGCTGCTCGCGCTCGACGGTGGCGATGATATTGCCCTCCCCATCGGAGCGCTTCATGGTATCGCGCACCCGACTGCCGAGAATGGCGCCGCCGCAGTTCATGGCCGCGGCAATCAGCGCATCGAGATCGCCGTGAGTCAGGCAGGGACGGGCCGCATCGTGCACCAGCACCCACTCCCCTTGCGCCACATGGAGGCCATTGAGGACGGAAAAGGCGCGCTCGGCGCCTCCCTCTACCCGCACAATGCGCGGGTCGGCCGCAACGGACAGGGCCTCGAACCAGCGGTCATGGGGCGCCAGCGCCACGATCACCTGGACGATGGCCGGGTGGGAGAGCAGCCGCTCCAGGGTATGTTCGAGAATGGTTTTACCCGCCAGTTGCAGGTACTGCTTGGGGCAATCGGCCCCCATCCGGCTGCCGATACCGGCGGCAGGGACGATCGCCGTCAGGCCGGATACCCGGCTGGCATCAGTCATCGTAGGGCTCATCGTCCGGCGCTGTCTCTTTGTCTTTCTCTTTGGGGATGATCCGGTAGAAGGTCTCCCCCTGCTTGATGTAACCCAGATCGTTGCGCGACAACTCCTCGATGGCCTCGAGGCCAGAGGTGAGATCATCTATCTCGCGGTAAATGAGGTCGTTACGATCCTTGAGAGTCTGGTTGTCCCGCTGTTGCTGCGAGATGGCCTCCGACAGGTTCTGATAATCGGATAGCCCGTTCTTCCCCAGCCAGAGGTCATATTGCAGTCCCCCCAGCAGGAGGATCAGGATCAGGGTGAATAGCCGCATGCACTAGGTCTCCTTCAGGCGGCCTAGTGTCCCATATTCGGTGCCAAGACAAAAGAAAGCGAGCACCCGGGAGCCACCGGCCGAACATAAAAAAGTGCCCAAGAGTGAATCAGATAGCACAAAGCCCCGCCAAACCGGTGCAAGGATGGCCAACCAGGGCGCTCCTTGTCCGGGGGCGGGGCTCTCAATCAGAAAGCGGTAAGGGGGATCAGTTCACCGCGACCGGCTCTCCCGCGCTCTCGGCCGGGGTGTTGTACTCCTCCTCGGCATCGCGGAAACGCTCCAGCATCGCTTTAGAGGGCGCTTCGCCCAGCAGACTGCCCACTACGATGGCCAGCAGCGCGAACAGGAAACCCGGGATGATCTCATACAGCCCCAGCCAGCCGAACTGCTTCCAGACGATGACGGTGATGGCACCGACCAGCATGCCCGCCAGCGCACCGTTGCGGGTCATTCGCGGCCACAGCACCGATAGCAGCACCACGGGACCAAAGGCGGCACCGAAACCGGCCCAGGCGTAGCTCACCAGCCCCAGCACCCGGTTTTCCGGATTCATGGCGACGGCGATGGCAATCACCGCGATCAGCAGCACCATCAGGCGACCAACCCACACCAGCTCACGCTGGGAGGCGTTCTTGCGCAGGAAGGGCTTGTAGAGATCCTCGGTGATGGCGCTGGAGCAGACCAGTAATTGACAACTTAGAGTGCTCATCACCGCCGCCAGAATGGCGGAGAGCAGCACACCGGCGATCCAGGGGTTGAACAGGATCTTGGAGAGCTCGATAAAGACCCGTTCCGGGTTGCCGGTCACTCCAGCCGCCACTTCCGGGAAGCGGGCAAAATAGGCCAGCCCGAAGAAGCCGATGGCCACCGCGCCAGCGAGGCAGAACACCATCCAGGTCATGCTGATACGGCGGGCATTGGCCATGGAGTGGTGGGAATCCGCCGCCATGAAGCGGGCCAGAATGTGGGGCTGACCGAAGTAGCCAAGACCCCAGGCCATCAACGAGACAATGGCGATCACATCCAGATTCTTGAACATGTCGAGGTTGGTAGCGCTCTTGGCGGCCACCTCGATCATGGCGCTGTCCACCCCGCCGACTGCGATGATGACGAAGACCGGGGTCAGGATCAGGGCGAAGATCATCAGGGTTGCCTGCACCGTATCGGTCCAGCTCACCGCGAGGAAGCCGCCGAAGAAGGTGTAGGTGATGGTGGCGGCGGCACCGACCCAGAGGGCGGTGTTGTAATCCATGCCGAAGGTGCTCTCGAACAGACGGGCACCGGCCACCACGCCGGAGGCGCAATAGATGGTGAAGAACAGCAGGATCACCAGCGCAGAGAGGATGCGCAGCACCTTGCTGTGATCTTCAAAGCGGTAGGTGAAGTAGTCCGGCAGGGTCAGGGCATTGCGGTTCTTCTCGGTATGCACCCGCAGGCGACCCGCTACCCAGCGCCAGTTGAGGTAGGCACCGATCACCAGACCGATGGCGATCCAGCTCTCGGAGATGCCGCTGACGAAAACGGCGCCGGGCAGGCCCATCAGCAACCAGCCGCTCATGTCGGAAGCGCCAGCAGAGAGAGCGGTGACCCAGCTCCCCATCCGGCGGCCGCCCAGAATGTAGTCATCAAAGTTGCGGGTGGCGCGATAGGCGACGAAGCCGATCAACACCATTCCGAGGATATACACCAGGAAGGTGATTAACATGGGTGTGCTAGCTGTCATGCAAAACTCCGTTTTGTGTCATTTTCTGCCCGCTCTGGTGACGGGCTCATCCCTAAAAAACCGGCCTAGCTTAATCAGCCGTTCGCGCCAGCTCAACCACTTTCAACAAACACAAAACACAATAAAAACCTTTGCGCATCAAATCATCTGCCGCATCAAGAGGATGGCGCCAGATTTCCTGCCGTGGCCGTGGCGGTCATCTCGCAGCGCCAGCCGCTACTGAGCGTTATGTTTTCACATTTTGTTACTATCCATTTTTTACAAGCCTGCGCCCCGCTCCTACACTCCCCGCCTGTCTCATCACTCCAGCCAGAGGTCGGCACCATGTCATCTCATCTGTCACACCTGCGAACCCTCGCCCGCCGCCTTCATCCGGTGGAGGAGTCGGGTCATCTCATCCGACGGGCCAAGTATGTGGGACGTCTCTGGCTCAATCCCGGCGCCCGCGCCCTCTATCGCCAGCAGCAGGAGCAACCGCTGCTGGCGCAGGCGATCAGCCGCTTCCCCGATATTCTGGAAAAGCCGATCCACCCCTATCGCCACAAGGGGCTCCGCAAGCGCTTGCGAGCGGGGCTTATCAGCGGCCACTACCAACAGCTGACTCGCCAGCTGCCCAAGGCGCAACAGCTGGCGATCTACAGCGGGCGCGGCCTGCTGCTGGCCCAGTGGCAGAGCGACAAGCTAACGGCACCGCTGACCCTGCAACTGGATTACCAAACCCACATGGGCAAAGAGGGGGAGATGAGCCTGACCCTCAAGCTGGGTGACGCGGCCCTCTATTACATGGCCCTCAATCTACGCCCCGCGCCGAACCCGACCCTCGAGATCTGCTCGCTGCAGGGGGGCAAGGGGCAGAGCGAGGAGATCAAGCTGGTCACCAAGGCGTGCGGCGGGCTGCGCCCCATGTCCTTGCTGGTCTATATGGCCGCCGAGCTGGCCCGGGGGCTGGCGTGCAAGCACCTGCTCGGGATCCGCACCCAAAGCCACATCTATCAGAGCAGCAAGCGCACCGCCGATCGGGTCAAGTTCGACCTCGACGGCTTGTGGCAGGAGCATCAGGGCTGCGTGCAGGATGAACTCTGGATGAGCCTGCCGCTGGAGGTGCCCCGCAAGACGCTGGAGGAGATCCCCTCCCGCAAGCGGGCCAGCTACAAGGCGCGCTATCAGCTGCTCGATCAGCTCGGCAGCGAGTTGCAGGTAAATCTGCTGCGAAGCTGAGTCAACGCAGCAGAAACAAAAAGGGCGAACAGCATGCTGTTCGCCCTTTGTCGTGACGGGGATGTGCCGTTAGCGGTTGATCGCCATCGGCATGCCGTTGCGCTGCTCCAGCGCCTGCTTCACCAGTTGGGAGTCGCTGTCGGCGTGGGCAATGAAACGGGTCACCGCCGGGGTCATCGGCAGCGGTGCCGGCAGCTTGGAGTTGAACTCCTCTTCGCTGCGCGACAGCGGCTGGTGCACTTCCAGATAGCGGACGCCGTTGGGCTCGAGAGAGGCCTTGATCGGCTGGTTGACGAACTGGACGCGGGTACCGACCGGTACCTGCTTGAACAAGTAGGCGATGTCGTCGTTGCGCAGACGCACGCAACCGTGGCTCACCCGCAGGCCGATGCCGAAGTTGGCGTTGGTACCGTGGATGGCGTACATCTTGCCGATGTAGAGGGCAAACAGACCCATGGGGTTGTCCGGACCGGCCGGCCATACCGCAGGCAGGCTCTCGCCACGGGCGGCATATTCGGCATGCATCTTGGCAGTCGGGGTCCAGGTCGGGCCCGCTTTCTTGCGCTGCACGCTGGTCACCCAGTTTTCCGGGGTGTCGGTGCCAAGCTGGCCGATGCCGATGGGCAGCACTTCCACCACTTTTTTACCCTTGGGGTAGTAGTAGAGGCGCATCTCGGCCACGTTGAGCACCACCCCTTCTCGCGGTGCATCCGGCAGGATCAGCTGTTGGGGGATCACCAGCTTCTCGCCAGTCTGTACCAGCAGGGGATCCGCATCCGGGTTGGCTTCAGTCATGTTGGTGAGCCCCAGCTGGAATTTCGCCGCAATGGCCTCCAGCGGCTGGCCGTTCTCTTCGGCCGGGACCACGTATTCCAGATTTTCCCCTACCAGACGGCTGTTGGCCGCAGGCAGAGCATATTCAACAGCGAAAACCGGCGCAGCGGTCAGCAGCAGGCTGTAGCAGAGTGTTGCCACACTATTGCGAAGGAGCTTCATAACTTTCCCATGATGATGACTTGAAATGACGTCTCTGGGCTGGCAGCTGATCAAGTGGGATCAGGGGCGCGAAGAGAAGGCCGCCATTTTTCTCCTCTGCACGGCAAATTTCAACTGACAAGTGGCGACGGGTCGATGATTAATATGCGGTTTTTTCCGCGTCCCCGACCCGCCCGGTTTCCCTGTTTATCCCCGTTGCCAGGCACGCATATCGTAACCTGTGGGAGATTGATGCAACCGCAGATGAAATTGCTCAATGATGGCGAAGATATGGTCGAAAATATCGGCCTGGATCCCTTCGTAATCGGCCCATGCGGTAGTCGCGGTAAAGCAGTAAATTTCCAGCGGCAGACCGTCTGACGTGGGTGCCAGCTGGCGCACCATCAGGGTCATGTCCTTGCGAATACCGGGGTGGGCACGCAGGTAGGCATCCAGATAGGCGCGCAGGGTGCCGAGGTTGGTGAGGTGACGACCGTTGATGGGGCAGCTCAGGGCATCGCTCAGCTGCTGGTTGTAGGCACTCAGCTCCTGCTCCTTGCGGCTCAGATAGGGTGCCAGCAGTTGGGCCTGCTTGAGCTGCAACTGCTCCTCGGCCGTCAGAAAGCGCACGCTGGTCATGTCGATATTGACGCTGCGCTTGATGCGGCGGCCGCCGGACTCGGTCATCCCCTGCCAGTTCTTGAAAGAGTCGGAGATCAGGGCATAGGTGGGAATGGTGGTGATGGTCTTGTCCCAGTTCGATACCTTGACCGTGGTAAGCCCGATGTCGGTCACCTCGCCATCGGCGCCGTACTTGTCCATCTGCAGCCAGTCACCGACGCTCAGCATCCGGTTGGCGGAGAGCTGGATCCCCGCCACCAGCCCGAGGATGGGGTCCTTGAATACCAGCATCAGCACTGCGGTCATGGCACCCAGACCGCTGAACAGGAACAGCGGCGACTTGCCGAGCAGCAGGGCAATCATCAGGATGCCCACCAGAATGCTGCCTACCAGCTTGGCCCCCTGGAAGATGCCGCGCAGGGGCAAATCCCGGCCAAGGCGGGTGTAACGGCTCACCGACAACAGGCAGTCGAGCAGGGCGAAGAAGGCCAGCAACAGGAACAGCAGAATCCAGAGCTGGGCCACCATCTCGATAAGCTTGAGGCTATCCGATTGGCGGGGCAGCCAGATCTCCGCCTGACCGAGCAGCACGGCCCCCTGCAGCACAAAGGCGAGCCGGTTGAAGAGGCGCTGTTGCAACTGGGGCGGCAGCCATACCTGCTTGGCCTTGCCGAGGATCCCCACCAGCCGGACCAGCAACACTCGGTGCAGCGCCATGTGCAGCAGCAACGAGGTGATGACGATAAAGCCCAGCGCGATCACCAGCGCCATCATGCTGGTCACTTCCACCCCAAGGCCCGACAACCAGTTAAAAAACGCCTCTTTCATTGCTCTCTCCCGAACCGGGCAGCCCGCAGGCTGCAAAAACAGTGGTGGTCAGGGTACCGCTCCCCTCCCCCATGTCAAATCGGCGTACGCCAGAAATGACAACGCCCGGCACAGGCCGGGCGTTGTTTCAAAGCGAGGCTGACTTAGCAGACCAGGCTCAGGGCATCGCGAGCGATGACCAGCTCTTCGTTGGTCGGGATCACCATGGCGCAACGGCTGTCGGCGGTGGTGATACGACCTTCGCCACCCAGTACCGCGGCGTTGTTGGCCTCTTTGTCCACCTTGAAGCCGAACAGGGCCAGACGGTTCAGCACCATCTCGCGCACCATGGCGGCGTTCTCACCGATACCACCGGTAAAGACCACGGCGTCCAGACGACCGTCCATCGCAGCGGCATAGGCGCCGACATACTTGGCCACACGGTAGGTGAAGACATCCAGCGCGCGCTTGGCACCGGCGTCGGTGGCGTAGTTGGTGGTGACGTAACGGCAGTCGCTGCTCGCTTCGGTCATCCCCAACAGACCGGACTCACGGGTCAGGGTGTGGTTGATCTGCTCAACGCTGTAACCGAGCTGGTCGTGCATGAAGAAGACCACGGCCGGATCGATATCGCCGGAGCGGGTACCCATCGCCAGACCTTCCAGCGGAGTCAGACCCATGGAGGTGTCAACGGATTCGCCGTTCTTGATGGCGCAGACAGAGGCACCGTTACCCAGGTGGCAGTTGATGATGTTCAGCTCATTCAACGGCTTGCCCAGCTCTTTTGCCGCTTCTTCCGCGATGTAGCGGTGAGAAGTACCGTGGGCACCGTAACGACGGATGCCGTGTTCGCGGTAGAGCTTGTGCGGCAGCGCATAGAGGTAGGCCTCTTGCGGCAGAGTCTGGTGGAAAGCGGTGTCGAACACGGCCACGTTCTTCTCGGACAGCTGCGGGAACACTTTCAGCGCGGCGCGAATACCGATGAGGTGCGCCGGGTTGTGCAGCGGGGCGAACGGAATGGCGGCTTCGATACCGGCGATCACGCCGTCATCAATGCGCACGGAGCGGGAGAACTGCTCGCCACCGTGTACGATTCGGTGACCGATGGCCACCAGTTGCTCGGCAAGAGTCGGATCCTGCGGCAGGATGTGACCCACGATATGGTCGAGGGCCTCCTGGTGAGCGGCACCCGCTCCCAGCATGGCTTCGCCCTTGACCCCGTGGAGTTTCCATTTGATACGTGCATCATCCAGATTGAAGCATTCGGCCAGGCCGGACAGCATGTCCTCACCTGTTTCGGCGTCCATTACGGCAAATTTCAGGGAAGAGCTACCGCAGTTAAGGATCAATACCAACTTGCTCATTTTCTACATCTTCCTGTGCTTCGGCTTTATGCCGACAGTGTCGTGTCATCCAAAAGAGGATGGGATTCCCCTGCCGGGGGCTTATGGTCGCAGGAGGGTGCGTCCAATTTTTCAATTCTTGCTCTTGAAAGAGTCATCGCAACTTGTGGTGCGTATCACTGGTTTCAATGCTTGCGAGTCTCAACGCATCAGCTGCGCAGGGCTCGCCTCAATGGGAATGCTCAGGCGATAGCCAGCAGATCCTTGTGTACCTTGACCACCAGCTTCTTCACCTTGGCGGGCTGGTTGAAGGTACAGAGCGGGCGGTGCAGCTCGCCCGGCCAGAAGATGGCGAAATCGCCCGGTTGCAGCGCCAGGTAGCTGGTCTGCTCGTCATCGACAAACCAGAGGTCGGGATGGGGATGGTCGGCGCCGTCGCTCACGTAGTCGTGGGGGCCCACACCTATCCACTCTTCACCGCGCAGCAGCAACTGGATATCGAGATACTGCTGATGGAATTCGCCACGGCGATCCGCGGCTGGCTCGGTCAGATCCTCGCTCACCAGACAGAACAGGTTGAGGCCATCGATCTCGGTCTTGCCGAGCGGAGCGTCACCCCAGTGAGCCACGCTCTTCACCACCTCGGCCATGATGCTGGCCAGCGGGGCGGGCAGCGGCGTCCGCTGCAGGGTGTTCAGGCTACCGGTGATCATGGCGTCTGTTTCCTGTTAGGTATATCTGGGCGGCATCTTTGCCCGCCAATGAAAAAGGACCTGTGACAGGTCCTTCAATAATGCCGTCTGCAATCCGTGCAAACCGGTTTAGAGCTTTTGCTCATGTTCAGCTATATGGGCACTGTTACACACTCGTCAGCACCTTGCCAAGAGACATAATCCCATTTTCATAGTGATCGTACCAGCTGAAACCATATTATTCACCACCCTTTCCCCCTCGACTTTGACCAGACGCAAAAACGGGCGCATCAGCGCCCGTTTTTTTCGCAAAACCGTTTAGCTACCGGTTTCATTCAAGCCTTTTGGGCGTTTTCCACCGGTTTGGCGTACATGGCCCGCCAGATCGCCTTGTGCTCTTCCGGCACCTCTGACTGACGGGTCAGGAAGGCCGCCTGCTCGATGGTGTTGGCCTTGCCGGAGACATCGGCCGCCAGATAGTTGCTGGGGAAGAGGTGGTAACTGCTCCAGATCGCCTTGTCGATCAGCGCGGCCAGTTCGTCCGGATCGCTGAAGCCCTCGGTGATCGGCGCGCCGAAGGAGACGTGTACCCGCCCCTTCATGCCGACGATACCGGCGACGATACTCTCGATATCCTCGAACTCGCCCTTCTCATAGCTGCCGTTGACCGACTTCTCGTAGAGCTCGCGCGCCTTCGCCTTGTCGGTCGGATCCAGCTCGTAGCTAATGCTGACCGGCACGATATTGAGGCTGCGCATGTAGTCGACGAAGTCGATCTTCTGCTTCTTGCCGTCGACGTAGAACATCTTGAGGATGGCGGGATCGGTCTTGTCATCGCCATTCTTGGCGCGCCCTTCCTTCTGGGCGATCCAGATGGAGTGACCTTCGTGGACCGAGTTGCCAATATAGGCAGACAGCTCGCCGAGCGCCTTCATCATCTCCCGCGGCCCCTTGGCGGAACGTTTGACGATAAAGCTCTTGTTGAGCTTCATCAGCTCGGTGGCACAGGGTTTGCGCAGCAGGTTGTCACCGATGGCGATGCGCACGGTATCGAAACCGTGGGTGTGCAGCCCCCAGTTGACGAAGGCCGGGTCCATGGCGATGTCTCTGTGGTTGGAGACAAACAGATAGCCCTGCTCTTTCTTTAGATGCTCGATCCCGGAGAAGGTCACCCCCTTGGTGGAGGTGGCGATCATGCGGGACATGTACCGGGTGACCCCCATCTGGACCTGATGCACAGTGGTCACTTTTGACCATTTGCGGCGCAGGAACAGGCGGATCAGCGGGCGGATGGCCCAACCCAGCCAGCTCATCAGGGAACCGAAACGATACTTGGCGATGGCGCCGATAAATTCATCATCCTGGATCAGCCGTTCGATGGCTGCCGGCACTTCTTCATCGCGGTAGGGGCGAATATCCGCGAATCTATCTACTTCAGTCACAATGTCAGCCTTGCATGCTAGGAAACCGCAGCCAACCCGCGTTGGCCGGGGAAAATTCAGGGCGCAATTTTACACGCTTTTATGGCAAGGGGTATGAGACAAGCATGAATAGTGAGATCTGACCAGTTTATTAATCAGCTGCCAGTGCCAGCGCGACCGCCGCTTCGGCATGGATGGCAGTGGTGTCGTAGAGCGGCACCGCCGCCCGGGCATCCCCCACCAGCAGGGCAATCTCGGTGCAGCCAAGGATCACCGCCTCGGCACCCGCGGCCGCCAGTTCCTCGATAATGGCCAGATACTCGGCCCGCGACGATGCGCGGGTCTCCCCCAGACAGAGCTCGTCATAGATGATCCTGTGTACCCGCTCCCGCCCGGCCTCATCGGGCACCAGCACCGCCAACCCGAAGCGCTCCTGCAAGCGCCCCTTGTAAAAATCCTGCTCCATGGTGAAGCGGGTGCCGAGCAGGCCGACCCGGGTTATCCCGTCCGCCCGCAATTTGGCCGCGGTGGCATCGGCAATATGGAGCAGCGGGATATCGATGGCCGCCTCAATCTCGGGCGCCACCTTGTGCATGGTGTTGGTGCCGATCAGCAAGAAATCGGCGCCGCCATCCTGCAACTTGCGCGCCTCCGCCGCCAGCAGGCGGGCGGTAGCGGGCCAGTCACCGGCATGCTGCAGCCGCTCGATACCGGCAAAGTCGACGCTGTTGAGCAGCACCCGCGCCGAGTGCAAGCCACCGAGCTGTGCCCGCACCCCGCGGTTGAGCGCCTGATAATAACTGACGGTGGACTCCCAGCTCATGCCACCCAGCAGACCGATACATTTCATAGGAACTCCTTTTATCCCAAGGGAGGGCAGAACCATGCCACCTTGCAGGCAAGGTCACGGGGCGAGATAAAAAAGGCCCCGCAGGGCCAACAAGACAGCCGGTAAAGGCCCGGGTCAACCCCGGGCTAAATCCAGATCATCCCGACACAGGCGGCCGTCGCCAGCCCCATGCCGAGATTGAAACGCCGCCAGCCTCGGGCGGTGCGAATGATTTGCCGCACCTGGGCACCAAAAAGCACCCAGAACGCCCCGGTATAAAGGCCGGTAATAAAGAAGATCACCAACACCCAGAGCGCGGAGGGCCAGTAAGCCTCCCCCGCCAGAGTGAAACCGCTGATGGCAGAGAGCGCCATCATCCATGCCTTGGGGTTGAGCAGTTGCAGCATGGCCCCCTGATGGGCGGGAATGAGCGGCCGGTTGCCCTCGGCCGGGCCGCTGGCGGTCGCCACCTTCCACGCCAGCCAGAGCAGATAGGCCGAGCCGATAAGCTTGAGGCCGTCGTGCAGCAGCGGCACCTTCTCGAACACCACGCCAAGCCCCAGCGCAGTGGCGAGGATCATCAGATTGATCCCCCCCACCACCCCCACCAGCAGGGGAATCGTGCGGCGAAACCCCTGCGCCGCCCCGGCGCTGGTGAGCAACATATTGTTGGGCCCCGGCGTGCCGCAGGTAACCAGGGCAAACCCCGCCAGGGGCAGTAACCAGTTCAGATCCATCTCAACCTCTTGTCGATGCAACGCCCCCGTTATGGGGAAAGCCTTCTAATATGCAGAGCCAACCCCGTGGCGACAAGTCAGAAATGCCTCTTTCCAGGCCACCTCCCCCTCCAGCGCAACACGGCTCAATACCAGAGCATCACCACGCAGAGCGCCGTCAGCAGACCGAGAGAACCGTTGAGTCGCCGCCAGCCCCGATCCGAGCTGATCCAGTTGCTCAACTGATGGCCGAACAACACCCAGACAAAGCAGACAGGCAGGGCCACCAGCACAAACATGACCATCACCGCCAGCTGACTCGACCAGTAACTGGCGCCGGGCAGGCTGAACAGACTGATGGCGGAGATCCCCATCATCCACGCCTTGGGATTGAGGAACTGAAAGCCCAGCCCCTCCAGCATGGTCAGCGGACGTGCGCGCCGGGCCGGATCCCCCGGCGCCCCGGCCACCGCGATACGCCACGCCAGCCACAGCAGATAGAGGCTACCGAAGATCTGCAAACCGAGGCGCAACAAGGGCCAGCGCTCGAACAGCGGATAGAGCCCCAGCGCCAGCACCAGCTGCAGCACCGGCTGCCCCAGCCCCACCCCGAGCAGATGTGGCAGGGTGCGACGCACCCCAAAGTTGGCACCGGAGGCCGTCAGCATCAGGTTATTGGGCCCCGGCGTACCGCAGGTGAGTACGGCAAAACCGAACAGGGTGACATACCACTCCATCGTCATATTGTGACTCCTTGCTCGCCACATTGTATCGATACAATGTGTGCTGCTTGGTTGTTATCAGGTTGAAATTCACGCTATATTGACAACAATTTTTGATCAATGGATTTATTGTCACCATGACAATCTGGACGCCCAACCTTGCGGCCTTTGATGGCCCCCTCTACCTCAAGCTGGTCAAAGCGATCGAACAGGGGATCGCGAATGGCGAGCTGCCACCGCAGACACGATTGCCTACCCACAGATCCCTGGCGGATCGTCTGGGTGTCACCGTCGGCACCGTCACCCGCGCCTACAGCGAGGCGGAGCGGCGCGGCCTGCTGGCCGCCCGGGTGGGCCACGGCACCTGGGTCAAGGGAGTGAACACGGATCCCGCCAATGAGTGGGTGATCCGCCAGGAGGAGGGGCACCGCATCGAGCTGTGGCAAAACCTGCCGGTACAGCTGGATCGGGCGGCCATCATTCGCCCCATGCTGGGGGAAGTGGCGGACGGGGATCTCAACGCCCTGCTCGGCTACGACAAGGAGGCGGGACGACCGGATCAGCGCCAGCAGTTCGTCAACTGGCTGGCGGAGCAAGGGGTGGTCTGCAGTGAGGATCGCCTGCTGTTCAGCCACGGCGCCCAGCACGGCATCATGCTGGCGCTGCTGGCTACCAATTGCGTGGGGGAGACCATCCTGTGCGAGGGGCTGAGCTACCCCGGCATGCTGGGCAACGCTCGCCAGCTGAAGAATCAGGTGGTGGGACTGGCAATGGATGAGGAGGGTCTGCTGCCCGAAGCGCTGGACGCCGCCTGCCGCACCCGCCGGGCCAAACTACTCTACCTCACCCCGACCCTGCAAAACCCCACCACCGCCATCATGAGTCTGGCGCGGCGGGAGGCCATCGTCGCTATCGCCCGTCGCCACGATCTGCTGATCATCGAGGATGACGTCAACGGCCTGCTGCCCCAGCAACCGGTGATCCCTCTGGTCAATCTGGCGCCGGAGCGGGTCATCTATCTGGGCAGTCTGGCCAAGATCGCCTGCGGCGGCCTGCGGGTCGGCTTCGTGCTGACTCCCCCTGCCCTGCGCAGCGCCTTCGCCCAGACCATGCGGCTGTCGAGCTGGATGGTGAGCCCGCTGCTGATCGAGCTCGCCTGCAAAATGGTCAGTCAGCGCCAGATCATGCCGCTGGTCGAGCAGCAGCGGGAGATCCTCAAACGCCGTGGTGAACTGCTGCGCCACCTGCTGCCTGCCGCCCGCTGGCAGCCGGGCAGCATGCACGCCTGGCTGCCGCTGCCGGAGCCCTGGCGCAGCCAGCAGTTTGCTGCCGCCGCCGATGCCCTTGACGTTGGCGTGGCGAGCGGGGAACACTTCGCCGCCGGCCAGTTTGCCGCTCCGCAGGGGGTGCGCCTGAGCCTGAGCCAGCCCGCCACCGACGCCCGGGTCGGCGAGGGGCTGGCCCGTCTGGCCCAACTGCTGCAGGGGACGCCCCCCAGCAATCCCCTGCTATAGTCAGGGCCAGCCGACCTGACCTTCACGCTTCATCGTCATTGCCAAGGAGATGCCGTGCCCCCCATCAGAGCCACCCTGCTGCTTGCCACCCTGTTGTTGGGTGGCTGCGCCTCGTCAACGACCCACCAGCAGCTGGGGGCCGCGCTCAATGGACTGGAAGGGGAGTTGCAACGACTGGAAGAGGAGCTGGCGGCGATGAACGGCCTGCACTATCAAAAGGCGATCGATGCCCCGCTCAGTTTGCGCCGCGCACTCGGGGCGCCGCAGCCCACCCCAGAGGGGCTGGTGCCGGTGGCCAGCAAGCTGGAGGATGGGCCACTCCTGCGCTATCAATACCGCCTGCCAGCGGGGATGGCGAGCCTGCCCCAGGACAACCTCTGCCAGCGCTACGAGTTCGAACTGCGCCATCTGGGCCGCCTCGGCAAACTGGAATTAAGCTGGCTGGGAGAACAGGGCAAGGGGTCGCGGCTGATCCACCAGAGCGACTGCCCCTTCGGGACGCAGATCCGCCCTCGGCAATAGCAGGTCGCAGCCCTGAGCGATGGCATAACCGATTGAAATAACAGCCCATAGTGCGCCCTCCAGCACCCTGCTGGCTACTGTCAGCTTTTCACTCAGCGAGTGCTGTGCCTATGTTCCTCTTGGGTCTACCATAATCAACCTAATGGTTTGCTCACAGGAAGTACCTGCATGACGATACTGCTGCTCGAAGAGGATCCCCTGCTCCGTAGCGCCATTACCCGGGAACTGACCGAACAGGGGGTGCCCGCCGACCGGATCCACTACCACAGCCATCCAAACCACGAGCGCAGCGGCCTGCTGGCCCTGCTGCAACAACACGCCTTCGACGCCATCATCTGTCAGCAGGACAAGCAGCAGGATCTTGACGGAGCCCGGCTGCTGCACGAAGCGCACTATCTCGGCCTGCTGCAACCCGGTTGCGTATTGCTGCTGCTCGATGCCGATCAGAGCGAGCAGGAGTTTCTCCCCTCGGATCTCTACTTTTCCCTCTATCTGCCCCTCCCCTTCATGACCCAACAGCTCACCGCGGTGCTCGGCCAGCTGGTGAAGTTAAGCAACCTGACACGCACGCTGGCCGCCCCCATTCTGCTGCGGGAGTGGCAACTGGCTACCGCCCTCTGTGAAGACTTGCTGTTTCAACGGGAGAATCGCTCGCTGACCCCCTGGCTGGATCGACTCAAGGGCTACCTGCTGCTGCAATCGACCGAACGGATCACCGCCGCCCAGCACTATGCCCTCTGTGCCAACGAGTATCAGGCGAGCTGGCCAAGGGCCGGGCTCTTCTACGCCATGCTGGGGCTCGGCAAATTGCAGAGCGCCCGGACCGACTTGCAGCGCCATCAGGCCAGCGTCTCGATGGCCACCCGGCTGGAGCTGCAACTCGCCAGCCAGCTGCATCAGCATCACTGGCTGGCGGCGTGGGAGACCATGGGAGAGCTGCTGCAGATCCGCCCCCATCAGCCGCGCTGGCATCAGCTGGCGATGTTGCTCGGGCTGGTGCTGCAAGATGAGGAGAAGGTGCTGGAGCAGGCCAACAGCCTGACCCTGCGCCACTTCAGCGAGCAGCGCGTCCGGCTCGCCATCGACAGCTTCATGCTCAATGCCAGTCTGGCGGTGCTGTGGCACGCCCCCTCCAGCAACCGGATCCGCTCCCTGCAACAGGAGTGGGAGCACCTCAAACGCACCGTCCACCTGCAACCCCACGAATATGAGCTGCTGCAGGCGTTGATGCTGGGGCTGGATTACCGCTTCGACGAGGCGCTGATCCTGATTGCCCACCACCAGCCGGATGAGGGGAGCGACAACCACCTAACCCTGCTGCTCGGCTTTGCGGTCAGCCAGTTCTGCGGTTTGCCCCACCACGCCCAGCGCTACCTGACCCAGCTGACCCAATACCGCGTCAGGGTGGCGCCCCACCCGCTCACCCGCCAGCTGTTCCACCATCTGGTGGCCGAGCTGGGCCTGCGCCTGACGGCGAGAGAGCAGCGGCTGAACGAACTGCGCCAGCTGCGCCACAAGGCGATGCAGGCCAGCCAGTATCAGACAGCCCTGCAAGCGGGCTTGCAGCTGCTGGAGGAGTTCCCCGCCCTGCCGGGCGATGCCTGGCAACTGCTGGAGCTGCTGCAACACTGCTGGCCAGCGGGTATGGCCGCTCCCAGGGTGGCGCTGCTGGTCGATACCCTGGAGCGGCGTCTCAAGCACAGCCCCGCGTTTCTCGATCAACATGCCCAGCAGTACCAGCGCACCCTGCAGGAGATCCGCACCCATCTTCAGCCGCACCTCTCCGGCAGCGGCCCCTCCTGTCTTGTCGCAGGGCAGCCCGAGCCGTGATGATGCTGGCGGCGTGCAAACCGGCATTGTCGTCAAAGCCAATATAGAAAGGGGAGCCTTGGCTCCCCTCTCTATATTGGTTCTCTGTCAGCTGATGGCGATGAGCGTTGGGCTCAAACCAGCGCATCACTCTCCAGCGCCGCCTTGAGAAAATCTTTCCAGCTGATGATGCCGACCAGGGCGCCATTCTCCAGCACCGGCAGGCAGGAAACCCCCTTCTCCAGCATCAGCTTGACGCCGTCGCGCACGGTGAGATGGGGAGCGATGGTGACGAGCTGACGACTCATGATCTGGTGGGCCCGCTTGTTGAGGGTTTCGGTATCTCGGCTCATCTCGGCTTCGGAGTCGAGATAGGGGCTGATGGCGCGGAACAGATCCCGATCCGAGATGACCCCTACCAGCTCCTCCTCTTCCAGCACCAGCAGGTGGCGAAAGTGTGCCTGCTCGAAGATATCCCTGATGACTCGGAGTCGATCATCCATTGAAACGGTGGCGACCCGGGTCGTCATAATATCCCTGATATGCATGCTAACCTCCCGTAACCAAACTGGTTTCTCTGTTATGGCATGTTTTTGCAGTGCCAGCCAGTGGCCAGCCCTTCGCTACAGTGCAAATCAGCGTCATTTCACGTAAGATCCGCGCCAGTTTTTCTCCTCCATTTTGAGCAAGCAGATCCCACCCATGATAGTTGCCAGTCAAATCGAACTGATCCGCGGCGGCCGCAAGCTGCTGGACAACGCCTCCGCCACCATTCACCCCGGCCACAAAGTGGGTCTGGTGGGCAAAAACGGCTGTGGCAAGTCCACCTTTTTTGCACTGGTACGGGGCGAGCTGGCCATCGACAGCGGCACCTTCAGCCTGCCCGCTGGCTGGCAGATCGCAGGCGTGGCGCAGGAGACCCCGGCGCTCGACTGCTCCGCGCTCGAGTATGTGATCGACGGCGACAAGGAGTTCCGCTCGCTGGAAGCACAGCTGGTACAGGCCGAGCAGGATGACAATGGTCTGCTGGTGGCCGAGCTGCACGGTCGCCTCGATACCATCGGCGCCTACAGCATCCGCGCCCGCGCCGCCGAGCTGCTGCACGGCCTCGGTTTCAGCGACGAGCAGCTGAGCTCGCCGGTGCGCAGTTTCTCCGGTGGCTGGCGCATGCGTCTGAACCTCGCTCAGGCGCTGCTCTGCCGCTCCGATCTGCTGCTGCTCGATGAACCGACCAACCACCTGGATCTGGACGCGGTGATCTGGCTGGAGAAGTGGCTCAAGGGCTATCAGGGCACGCTGGTGCTCATCTCTCACGACCGCGATTTCCTCGATTCGGTCATCAGCCGCATCATCCATATCGAGAACGGCAAGCTCAACGAATACACCGGCGGCTACTCCGACTTCGAACTGCAGCGCGCCGAACATCTGGCCCAGCAGCAGTCCATGTACGAGAAGCAGCAGCGGGAGATGTCCCACATGCAGGCGTATGTGGACCGCTTCCGCTACAAGGCCTCCAAGGCCCGTCAGGCCCAGAGCCGCCTGAAAGCCATGGAGCGGATGGAGAAGATCCTGCCCGCCCACGCCGATTCCGAATTCAGCTTCGAGTTTCGCGAGCCGTCGGCCCTGCCGACCCCGCTCATCGCCATGGAGAACCTCTCTGCCGGTTACGGCGACAAGGTGATCCTGGAGAAGATCAAACTCAATCTGGTACCGGGTTCGCGCATCGGTCTGCTCGGTCGCAACGGCGCCGGTAAATCGACCTTTATCAAGATGCTGTCGGGCTCCAACCCGCCGCTCTCCGGCAAGCTCGAAGTGAGCGCCGGGGTGAGCATCGGCTACTTCGCCCAGCATCAGCTGGAGACCCTGCGTCTCGATGATTCCCCGCTCGATCATCTGGCCCGCCTCGCGCCGGACAAGACCGAGCAGGAGCTGCGTAACTATCTGGGCAGCTTCGGCTTCCACGGTGACAAGGCGCTCGACAAGGTGGCCCCCTTCTCCGGCGGCGAAAAAGCGCGGCTGGTGCTGGCGCTGATCACCTGGCAAAAACCGAACCTGCTGCTGCTGGATGAACCGACCAACCACCTGGATCTGGAGATGCGCCACGCCCTGACCATGGCGCTGCAAGGCTTCGAAGGGGCCATGGTAGTGGTCTCCCACGACCGTCACCTGCTGCGTACCACCACAGATGACTTCTATCTGGTACACGGTGGCCGGGTCGAGCCGTTCGACGGCGATCTGGACGACTACCACAAGTGGCTCGGCGAGCAAGAGAAAGAGGCCAACGCCAAACCGGCCGATGGCCCCGTCTCTGCCAACTCGGCGGTGGCGCGCAAGGATCAGAAGCGGCGCGAAGCGGAGTTTCGCCAGCAGACTCGGCCCCTGCGCCAGAAGCTGGAAAAGCTCGAAGCGAGCATGGAGAAGCTGCAGGGCAAGCTGGCCGACATCGAGAGCCAGCTGGCCGACCCCGCCATCTACGAAGAGAGCGCTAAAACCAAGCTCTCCGAACTGCTCAAATCCCAGGGCCCCCTCAAGGAGCAACTGGAAGAGGTGGAGCTGGAGTGGATGAGCCTCTCCGAAGAGCTGGAAACCATGGAGCAAGCCTTCTTTGCGTGACGAACAGCTGATGGCCAGCGAGCTAGTCGCGGTCCACGAATTGCCGACGCCGATCGGCTTCTGGCACTGGAGCGGCAAGGTCTATGGTGAGCGCAGCCAGGATTGGCTCACCGTGCAGGAGCAGGGGGGCAACGTCAATCTGGCGCTGCTGCTGCACCGGCTCGATCAGCTCGGCATCGTGGTCGATCTGACCGACCTGCAACCGGCGCTGGTGCAGACCGAGGCGGTGCTGACCCCGTGGCGCGCCCTGCGCCAAAGCGCCAAGACGCGACTCGACGAGCAGCAGTATCAGTCGATGCTGGCCCACGAGCTGGAGCTGGAGCGGCTGCAACAGGGCGTCCTGTTGCAGACCCTGCGCAGCCTCTCCCTGTTTCGCGGCAACAGCCGCAATTTGTTGAACTATCTATCGTTACTGGGTGCCCAGCAGGGCCCCCTCAGAGATCTAATATGCTGAGCTACCGCCACGCCTTTCACGCCGGCAACCATGCCGACGTGCTGAAACACGCCGTTCAGGCCCTGATCATCGAGTCCCTCAAGAAGAAGGAGAAACCCTTCATCGTGCTGGACACTCATGCCGGTGGCGGTCTCTACGACCTGCGCGGCGACTGGTCCCAGAAGAAGGCCGAGTATGCCGACGGCATCGGCCGCCTGTGGGACGAGCGGGCCCAGTGGTCTGCCATGGCCCCCTATCTGGGTGTTATCGAGGAGATGAACCAGAACGGTGAGCTGCACTACTACCCCGGCTCGCCGGAGCTCTCCCGTCGCCTCACCCGCGAGCAGGACAAGCTGGCGCTGATGGAGCTGCACAACAACGAGGTCGAAGACCTGCGCGCCAACATGGGCTATGACCCCCGCGTTGCCGTGCACCACCGTGACGGCTTCGAAGGGCTGGTCGCCCTGCTGCCCCCCACCCCGCGCCGCGGGCTGGTGCTGATCGACCCGCCTTATGAGCTCAAAGAAGATTACTTCGCCGTGGTCGATACCCTGAAAAAGGCGCAAAAACGCTGGGCCACCGGCATCTACGCCCTCTGGTATCCCATTCTGGGGGAAGAGGCGGACAAATCCCGCGACATGCTGCGTGCCATCAAGCGCGAGAACTTCGGTAACGTCCTGGTGGCCGAGCTGGAAGTGGCCGGCCAGACTGCCGACTGGGGCATGAACGGCTCAGGGATGCTGATCATCAGTCCGCCCTGGATGCTGGACGAGCAGATTGAAGCCTTCCTGAAACCGCTGTGTGCCAAGCTGGCGCAGGGCGCAGGCGCCCAATACAAGGTCGAGTGGCTCAACAAGGTCGAAGAGTAAGCCCGCACCAGCCCGCTCCGGCGCCCGGTTAACGCGCCAGCGAGACGATCAGCCCAGCCGTTCATAGTGGCTATGCCGCCAAAGAGAAGCCCCGTTCAGGGGCTTCTTGTTTATTACCCACCAGCGCTTTTACCCACTAACTGTTTTCCTCATCAATGGCAGCACCCGCCCCATCTGCATACCAGATCAGTCGTTATTGACTAATTAGTCGATCTAGCTCAGAAATCGGCCATCTCGTCCTTTCCCTCCGCCTGCCCGCCGCTAATATACCCGATTGGCAACAAAGCTTCGTAGGAGTCACCCCATGAGCCATGCCAACCCGATCCCGTTGGTTAAACGCAGCAGACTGGAGGCTGAAATTCAGGGGCGGTAGCCATGCCGGATGGAATAGATAAGCGAGAGTTGCCTACGACCGACTCAACATGGTGACGGCACCATTTTTATTTCTGACCTGCTCACGCAGGCGTGATCTGGCGGCGCTTTCCACGACTGCCCTGAGCACTGATTTTTCATACAGTAGTAACGGTGGCGCAAAAAGAGGAAGTCAAGCGAATACGCCCAGCATGCGAAGAAAGCTGATGACGTTATGATTTAATGATTGTTTTTACTTGGCGGCAGTGAAAATGTTACGGAGTTATATGGAATGCTCTGCTAACGGATTAGTGCCGCCTTCCATCTAATCACTGTTATAACGCTCTGGTTGCCAGCTTCGGTACAACTCTATAAGAAGGAAAGAAAATGGATGATTTGATTGATGACGAGTTGTTCTTGCAAGTAGAGGAACACTTGAAGTGTAGTGAGCAAAGTTGGCTATTGGGTGCAGGAATAAGTTTCGATGCTAAATTACCGTTAATGTACCCTTTAACGAATAAAGTTAAGAAGGATATAGAAGCTAGTCATAAGAAGTTATATGACGATATTATCACTCCACTGTTTGAAGAGCTGCCAGAGCAGTGCCATATAGAGCATGTTCTTAGTCATCTTGGCGACTATGCTGCATTAGCTGAAAGAAATAAAGAAAAGAAAACTGTAATTCGTGGGGTGGAAGTTGAGTTAGCAACCCTAAAGGATGTACATAATAAAATTCTTGAGTCTATCTCAAATGTTATCCGGTGTGGCTATGTTGAGGACAAGGATGGAAATACAGTTGAAGAAGGCTCTTTGTCTAAACCAATTGTAGACATCGAAGCACATTTAGAATTTGTTGACACTCTATTTAATCACGCATCCGCTGGTGTTCATGAGCGAAGAAAAGCTGTCAATATTTTCACAACCAACTATGACACTCTTTTAGAAGATGCATTAGCACTAAATAAAATTCCTTATTGGGATGGGTTTGATGGTGGTGCTATAGCCTATCGAAAACAGAAGTATGGAGAACCCATTCCAGCGAACAATCAGCGCGCCAACTTAATTAAAATGCATGGCTCCATAGATTGGTTTCTTTGTGACAAAGGGTATGTATGGCGAGTTAGGGAAAATGATCTATATCCAAAGGCGGACCGTCGGGTTCTAATTTACCCTCAAGCCACTAAATACGTTGCCACTCAGCAAGATCCGTTCTCTACGCAGTTTGACTTATTCAGAAAATCGCTAAATTCTTCCAATAGCAATATGTTAGCGGTGTGCGGCTATAGTTTTGGCGATGATCATATCAACAACGAAATTGAATTTGCGTTATCGAAAGCAGAAAATAAAACAGTATTGCTCGCATTCTTGGAGTGTAGAGATGAAATTCCACCATGTTTAGAAAAGTGGCGTAGCGATAGTTTTGGTTCAAGAGTAATTATCGCATCCATACACGGCCTATATATTGGAAAAGAAGGCCCATTTAAAAGAAAAGACAAAGACGATTATTGGTGGACATTCAAAGGTGTAACATCAGTATTAAAGAACGGATGCGAGGTTTAGTTATGTTTACACCATCTGAAGAGTTGAAAATAGGCCAAGTTGTTGAGGTGTCAGGAACCAATATAAAAGTTGAGATTTCAGATAAAATATCTGAATTAACAAGAACTTTTAATGGTCGTGTTTACCCTATCGGTCAAATAGGTAGCATGGTTAAAATTCACTATGGTCGCAAAATAATTTTTGGCTTGGTAACAATGCTCAGAATGCGATCGGAAGAGTTAATTGAAGCAGGTATGCCTGTGACTTCTGATTCTGATCAGCGTGTAATGGAAGTCCAGCTGTTAGCTGAAGGCAGCTGGAATAATACAAAGTCAATTTTGGCCTTTAAGCGTGGTATTAAAACCTACCCTTTGCCCCAACAAGGCGTATTCCTGCTAACCAACGAAGAAATTTCTTTTGTCTACCGTTCCGCTGAAGGTACAAGAGATGATGAAGTAGATCCATTAGTTCCCTTTGCGGTTTACAGTGCTTCTGAATCTACAGCCTGTCGAGCTAACATTAATAAAATGTTTGGTATGCATTGTGCGGTTCTTGGATCTACAGGATCTGGTAAGTCAGGTACTGTTGCCGCGATTATTCATAGCGTACTATCGCATAAAAATAATGATAAAGAGCTGTCTCCTCAGATAGTGGTCATTGATCCTCATGGTGAGTATGGTTCAGCCTTTAAAGAGAGAGCTGTACAGTACCGAGCATATGACATAGCGGCAGGCGACGATGGTCAGGAAGAGATAAAGCTACCGTATTGGTTAATGTCTAGTGATGAGTTTACTAACCTAGTTATCGGTAAAACGGAAAGAAGCGCTACCAGTCAAAACAATGTAGTTCAAATAGCTCTCGCTCATGCAAGAATGGTTGCCGCTGGAATTGTCAAACCTTGCCCAAGAGAGTTCGGTACAGAGGCCCTTAACCATTTAGAAAATTTTGACGATCCAGATTTATGCGATGGCAAGGATACTTCAGAAATTCTGGAATTCGATCGTGATAAGCCGAGACCATTTTGTCTTGATGAGTTCGAAGCTCATGTTAGGTATATACAGGGTGGAAGATTTAAAAAAGGCACAAAGATTTTAGAGTCACTACCACCATCAGATTCTGGTATGTCCTATGTTTCAGCAGTGTTAGATAAATTAAAAGTTCTGAGAAGAGATACTCGACTTTCATTTATGATGAGGTGTTGGGTTGATAACGATGCTGAAATAAAGCTACATCAAGTTTTGAATCAATTCATTGGCGCACCTAGTCAGGCAGGAAAAGATATTAGAATTATTGATATTTCAGGCTTACCAAATGAAGTTGCAGGCCCGCTTACCGCACTAATTGCTAGGTTGCTTTTTCAGTACAAAGTATTTCAAACTCAAGAAGAGAAAGAGAAGGATCCTATATTATTAGTGTGTGAAGAAGCTCATAGGTATGTTCCAGATCACGGGGAGGCTCAGTACGCAGCCGCTCAGGAAGCAATCAGGCGTATAGCAAGAGAGGGGCGAAAATACGGAATTGGTTTGATGCTGGTAAGCCAGCGGCCAGCCGATGTGGACAGCACAGTAATTTCACAGTGTGGTACTTGGGTAGTACTAAGGCTAACAAATTCTGCAGACCAGCAGCATGTCGCTCGATTCTTGCCAGATGGACTTTCTGGCATGGTTGGAGCATTACCCATTTTATCTCAGCAAGAAGCAATTTTTGTTGGTGAAGGTTCGGCTCTACCTTCCAGAGTAAGAGTTAGGGATCTAAAAGAAGAGCAATTGCCGAAATCAAATACGATACCATTTGCTCAGGGCTGGGCGAGTGATCGCCTAGATATAGAAAAATTGAAAGAGATATCTGAGAGAATGTGCAGTTAGAAGCGCGTTATAACAAGGCACTGCACGCGGATAAATTACTCGCTGCGCTCATAATTTACCGGTGAGTGCGGCGTTAGATGCCCCCAACCCTGACCTGCAGAAAAGGAGAATGAAATGAAGACTTTAGAACAGGCACTGAAGTACGAAAACCCAGACCTCATTCAAAAATTCTTAGACCGATATGCGGTGACGCGGGAAGAAGCGTTGGATATTTTTGAAGAAACAAAGAGATGGCTTTGGTTCGCAGCAAACGCGGAGAAGTGTGATCTTTCAATCAATGACCCAATGTATATGATTGATGAGATGTGGCATCTATTTATCGCGGACACAAAAAACTACATGGAATACTGCAATAAAAACTTCGATCGCTACATTCACCATTTCCCTATAACGCAGGCCGAGCGCGAAAAGGCTGCCAAAAAATTCAAGGAAAATCCTGAAAAATACAAGAAAGATCGAATTAAGCGCATTCAAGGTCAATTCCGTGAAATTTGCCGCCTTCTAGGAAAGCGCACTCTATATAAGTGGCAATTGATGTATCGCGAGCAGTACACGCCTGAAATTCGCAAAGATTTGGCAGTTGCCGCATTTGGAGATAAAAGCATTACTCCGATGTTTCCGTTAAGTGAGCGACACAAGAATAAGATGTTTGAAATGCTTTACGTTCAAGAGCTTGACGAAGAACCGCTTATTGATGAAATCATAAAAATTGAGCTCGCATCTACAAGCATGTGGCCAAATCATGGCTGTGGTGCATATTGTTCATGTCGACGCGCCTGCCAAGCATAGGCATCTAACAATTCGTTCCAGCGGACGCGCTAAAGCGCGCCGCTGAACTCAAACGTTAGAGGCCACCACCATGTCCGAGGTCTTCCGCATCAGACTAATGTTTGAATGGGGTGGTGGTTCTTTATGGTGTGGTAATGAGGCCGCATTAAAGCAATTCGATGTAGGTCCGATAGAGGAAATATTGCCTCTGAGCAAACTAGCACTCGGGCGATTAAGCGAACTATCACAGTGGCATGATACAGCTTTGAACTGGGACTATCCGCCAACAAATCTGGGACACCCACCTTTTTGAGCAAGGCATAGCAGAGCCCGAACCCAAAAGATGGGTGTCCAAGGTCTTCTGTACAGGGTCGAGTGGCTCAACAAGGCCGAAGGTTAATCCCCCTCCCCACAGCGACCACAAAGTTGAAACGCAAAAGCCCCATCACGGGGCTTTTGCTTTTGGTACGGCCAGTGTGTGCAAGCAGCCTGAACCTGCGCGCCCTATGAGCGGGCGGGCAGATCCTGTTTCAGCGCAACCAGCAACAGGGCCAGCAGGCCAAAGGGCGGAAACAGACAGAGCAGGGAGCAGATCAGGGTGACCAGCGCCGGATGCTCGCTCTTGCGGCGCGCCAGTCGCCAGGCGATGACGCCGACGATGACCATCAGCAACGCAATGAACTGGCCAAGCAGGGTGGCATTGATATTCATGAAAGATCCTTTTTCATGGGCAAGTGTGAAGAACCTGTACTTTATCGCCTTGGCTGCGATTGGCAACCGCTGAACCACACCGGCCACTCGCCCGTTGATAGGTTCTCTCTATTTTGGCAATAGATGAGAATAGTTTTCATTTAATCTCATTTCGGCGGATACTCTCATCATCAACAGAGGGAGCCGCCATCATGAAAAAGACCATCAGCTTTGCCATCCTGCACTTCGGTGTCGCCTTTACCGTGGCCTACCTGCTGACCGGTGAGCTGCTGACCGCCAGCCTGATCGCCCTGATCGAGCCCGCCGTCAACACGGTCGCCTTCTACTTTCATGACCTTGGCTGGCACAAGCTCAAACCAAATCACAGCCTGCAGGCCAAGACCAGCAGCTTCGCGGTGGTCCACTTCTCGGTGGCCTTCGGGGTTGCCTTCCTGCTGAGCGGCGAACTGCTCACCGGCGGTGTGATGGCGATGATCGAACCGGCCATCAATACCGTGGTGTTCTTCTTCCACGAGCGGCTGTGGCGCGCCCGCAGTCAGCAACTGGCGCTGGCCTGATCAACCGGGCAACCCGCCTCCCCCTTTATCGCGGCCACAAAAAACCCGACATTCCGGCCAGGAGTGTCGGGTTTGTCCGTTTGGCAGCTATTCAGCAGTGCAAGTGCGCTCGGCTCCCTTGCTGCATTGCCCTGTAGAGTGTGCTGTAGTAGGCAAATATGCCCTCCTCATTGCTGGAATCTATCGATGAACAAGACCTTACTTGCCACCCTGCTGTTTGCCCCTCTGCTGGCCAGCGCCGCAACCCCCTCCTTTGACTGCACCAAAGCCTCCGGGTCGGTCGAAACCCTGATCTGCAAGGATGCCGGACTGGCCGCCCTTGATAACGAACTGGCGGCCCTCTACCCCAAGGCGATTGCTGCGCTCTCTCCCGAACAGCTCAAGACAGAGCGCGCCATGCAGCGCGGCTGGATCAAGGGTCGCAACGACTGTTGGAAGGGGCAGGATCTGCGCCAGTGTGTGGAAGATAACTACCTGCTGCGGATCACCGAACTGCAGATCAGCGGCGGCCAGCTGATGGTGCCGGCACCGGTCAACTACCAGTGCGGCAAGAGCGTCACACTCTCTACCTACTTCTATAACGATGCCAAGCTG
Organism: Aeromonas sp. JL9; assembly: GCF_024436075.1. Taxonomy (NCBI): domain Bacteria; kingdom Pseudomonadati; phylum Pseudomonadota; class Gammaproteobacteria; order Aeromonadales; family Aeromonadaceae; genus Aeromonas; species Aeromonas sp. JL9. The sequence continues at coordinate 52,137 of NZ_JANFNV010000028.1, forward strand.
CCCGCCGCAGTGATCAACCTGAGCGAGGGCGACAAGCAGCAACAAGCGCTCGCCTATGAAGCCCCCAGCGCCAGCGGCGCCCGTTATGAAGGGCAAAACCTCACCTTCTTCATCAAAGGGGATGAAGCCACGCTGGAGCGTTACGGCCAGCCAACCCTCACCTGCATGGAAAATCCGACCAAGGGCTGAGGCTCATAGGGGCGGCTCGTCTTGCCGCCCCACCTTGACTAGATGGCAATATCCAGCGGTTTTCCTTCCCGCACAATTCGCAACTTGAGCGACCCCGGCTTGCTGGTGCTGAGCAGTTCACGCACCTTGTCGATCTCTAGGGGACGATAAGCCACCCCGTTGATCTGTTCCAGAATGTCGCCGTTGGCCAGACCATAGGGGGCCAGATCCCGTTCGTCGCTGTAGTAGACCTGCAGATGCTCGCCATCAAAACGCACTCCGATATTGCGCAGGGTTGGCGGCACTTTGCGCGCCAGGCTGTTGGCGTCGTAGCAGATCATCATCCGCCCTGGCATGATCGCAAAGCGATTGAAGCGGTTAACAAAATCCAGCCCCAGACCATACTGCTCATTGCTGTTTTCCGAAACGCGCAGCTCACCGAGCTGGCGCTCATCAAAGTGCAGGCCGGTGAGGATATGTTCACGCCCCTCCACCATACCGCTGGCGTCCACCCCTTTGCGTGGCATCGCATCTTCGCCAGAGATCGCCTTCTGGCTCGCCATAAAGTCGATAAAGGCATGGTCGGCATAGCTCTGATCGGCCCCGGTATCCAGATACATGCGCACGCTGCTCTCGCCGTGGGTCAGATACACTGCCGGGGAGCGGTTGTAGCTGTCTTCATAGCCGATGCAACGCTCGAACGTGGCTGCCGACGGTGCCGTCAGCAAAGCCGTGAGCTGATGCCTGTCGCGATCAAACACCCAGTTGAAACGGCGGATGGTGTCGATCCCGAGGATGCCATCGATACGGCTGCCAAGAGACTGGGAGAAAAGATCGAAATCAACGGTTGCCCACAGCTCGCTGTCATCAATGGTGACCGACCCCACCGAGAAGGGTTGCGGCTCAACAAAACCAAGCTGCTCGCTGCCCAGTTGGCTCGAAACGCTGTTCACAGTGGCAAAATCAGCCTGATAGGCCCTGGGCAATTCGCTTAAGGTCAGCGCCTTGAAGCGGCTGGCCAGACGACGATCGATAAAGGTGATACTGGCCCCGGTATCGAGCAAAAACTGGTACTGCTCACCGGCGATAGTGACGGGGATCAGGGGGGCACTTTCGTAATGCGCGGTCAGCACCGGGCCGGGTACATTGCGCTTGGTGGATGAATCCGGGGCTGTGCAGCCTTGGACGACGAACAGGGCCAACATGGCCAGCGCCACTTTGAACTGCGACTTCATAACTCTCCTTCCCGATAGCAGATGCCCCCGCGACGCCACCGCATAATGCTATCTTGTTGATTTATAGATAAATAAGCTATTTCCGCAGGGGGCACGGACAATAACAAAGAGTTTTATGCTAGTTCAAGCCAGATATGACCATGAATATTCTATGGAGATTGATAAAGAATGGCTGTTCACGCTATATCGGCGCGTCATCAATCGTGGGTGACATTTGATTAACTTATTGATCTTGCACAGAAAATCTCAATATTGAGCTTTCTCTACACAGCGCCATGGTTAATATTGCCATTTGGCAACACTTGCCTCGTCGGAGTCTCCCATGAGCCATGCCAACCCCATCCCGTTGGTGAAACGCAGCAGACTGGAGGCTGAAATTCAGGGGCGGTAGCCATGCCGAATGGAATGGATAAGCGAGAGTTGCCTTCGACCTGCATATTCCGGCCGATCATGAACACCGATTCCGGTTCAACGTGAACACCATTTCCGGACCAATGTGAACGCTCAT
>NZ_JANFNV010000029.1:0-52890 GCF_024436075.1 Aeromonas sp. JL9
GGATGACGTGAGCGCGTTAAGGATCAGGGTGTTCACGTTGGCCGGAATGGCTGTTCAACTTCGCCGGAATACGCACCAACGCCATCGGCTTCGAGCGGATGGCCCGTGAGCTGGAAGGTCTGTTCGAGCAGAAGACCGCCGCTTACCCCCCGTACAATATTGAAAAGCGCGATCAGGATGGCTATCGCATCACGGTCGCCGTGGCTGGCTTCGAGCGCGAAGAGCTGGAGCTGGAGACCGAACACGGCACTCTCAAGGTGAAGGGGCGCAAAGGGGCTGCGGCCGGTGAACGTCAGTTCCTCCATCAGGGGATTGCCGAGCGTGACTTCGAGCTTGCCTTCAAGCTGAGCCAGCACGTGGAGGTGCAGGGCGCCAAGCTGGAGCATGGTCTGCTGACCATCGATCTGGCGCGCGAACTGCCAGAGGCGCTCAAGCCCCGCGCCATCCCCATCGGTAAACCCGATCAGCTGGCGCTGCCCGGCTAAGCAAACCGGATCGCGATAAACAAGAAAGGCCTGCATCTGCAGGCCTTTCTGTTTTTGTATCGCCGGATTGGATTAACCAGCGTAGAGGGCGTTGATTTCGTCGGCCAGAATGGCGATGCCGCGGCGAACCAGCTCCTCGCTCTGGGAGTAGTTGAGGCGGATGCACTCCTGGCTATGGCGCCACTCGGGGTCGTCGATGCCGGGGAAGAAGTTGTGACCCGGCACGATCAGCAGGTTCTTCGCCTTCAGTCGCTCGTACAGCTCCTGACAGTGGATCGGCAAGCCCTCGAACCAGAGCCAGAGGAAGAGGGCGCCTTCCGGCTTGTGGATATGGAAGCGCGGGTCGGGGATCGCTTTGCGCAGCAGCTGCACCGCCAGCTCCGCCTTCTGCTGATAGAAGGGTTTCACCACCTGTTCGCTGAGGGCAATGATATCGCCGCTCTCGATCATCGGGATGGTGATGGCGGGGCCCAGACTGCCCGGTGCCAGATTGATGATGCCGCTCAGGTTGGTGATGGCCTGAATGATCTTCTCGTCAGCGATGACGATGCCGCAGCGGGTGCCCGGCAGGCCCAGCTTGGAGAGGCTCATGCAGAGGATGGTGTTGGCGTTCCAGAACGGCTTGGCTTCGCTGAAGATGATGCCTGGGAAGGGGACGCCGTAGGCGTTGTCGATCAGCAGCGGAATCCCCTTGTCGCGGGCGATCTGATCGAGGTGTTCGATCTCTTCGTCGGTCAGCACATTGCCGGTCGGGTTGGTCGGGCGGGAGACGCAGATCACCCCGATATCGTCACCCACCTGCAGGCTCTCGAAATCCACGTGGTATTTGAACTGGCCATCGGCCAGCTTCTCTATGGTGGGCTTGTAGGCCACGAAGTAGTCGTCCGCCAGCGCCGAGTCGGCATAGCCGATGTACTCGGGGGCGAGCGGGAACAGCACCTTCTTCTTGCGGCCATCGGCAAATTCGCCGGCCAGCAGGTTGAACAGGTAGAAGAAGGCATTCTGGCTGCCGTTGGTCAGGGCGATATTGCGGGCCGAGATATCCCATCCCAGCTCCTTGCTGAGCAGGGCTGCCAGCGCTTTGGTGAACCTGTCTTTGCCCTGCGGGCCGTCGTAGTTGGCCATCGCTTTGACCAGCTCGCCGTTGTCGAGCAGGCTCTTGGCCTCGGCCTGAAAGCGTTCCAGCATGGCGGGGATGGGGGCTGGATTGCCGCCACCCAGCATGATGGCGTCCGGATTGGTCAGCCCCTGATTGAGGTCATCCATGAGTTGGGTAATGCCGGCGTGGCGAGTGAACTTCTCGCCGAACAAGGAAAATTCCATTCAGTGACAGATCCAGATTTGAGTTACGGGGATGTAGCACCATAGCTCAGTTTAAAAGCGGGTGTCGATCAAAAAGATGGGACGTTCCACGTGGAACATGGTGCAAAAATCAAGCGTGGTTAAAAGCACCAACTGTTGGTTTAAAAATGACCGAGTGGGATGCATTTTGCGACTCAATTTGGTATCGATATATAGTTAATTTAAACAAAATCATCATGTTATGAATTGCGTGAGGATTGGCACAACTATTGGAATAGCTATCTGGTCATCTCAACCATACCGGAGCAAACCAGATGAAAAGCCTGATCGCTACCCTGATTGTGAGTGTCCTGAGCCTGAACGTGATGGCCAACGAAAACCCGCGGCCCGAGCTGGAGAGTGCCCAGCTGGAGCAGGATGTGAAGAGCGAGTTGCAACAGGCATCTCATGCCGTGGTGCAGGATGCGCTGCACAATCTCAAGCCGCTGGCGCTGGATACCCTGGTGGTGGAGGCGAGTCAGGCTGTGGCGACTCACCCCGAGAGTTGAGGTAGCGCAGGGGGGTCTGTCCCGTATGTTGTTTGAAGAAGCTGATGAAGGCGCTGTCGCTGGAGAACTCCAATGCCGAGGATATGCGACTGATGGATTGCCCCTCGGCCAACAGCTCCATCCCCCGCAACAGCCGCCACTGCTGACGCCACGCCTGATAGCTCATGCCGGTCTCCCGCATAAAGATGCGGCCAATGGTTTTGTCGCTGGCACCAATTTGTCCGGCTAACTGATTTAGCCGCTCCGGCAGGGTATCCCCCCGTTTCAACTGCTGTAGCCAGTCGTCCAGTCTGGGATCCGTCGGCAGCGGTAACTGCCACGACTCTCGCGGCGCCTGTCCCAACTCCTCCATAAACAGTGCCACCGTCCGTTGTTGCTGCTCTTGCGGTTTGTTCCACGGCCAGAGCGCCATCCGTTCGATCAGTTCGTGCAGCAGCGGATTGACCGCCAACACCTCCACCGTGCCGGGCAACTCGGGGTGCGGCTGGAAGTAGAGGGAGCGGTAGGCCACCACACCACGCATCAGTACCCGGTGGGCTGTGCCCGCCGGCAGCCAGGCGGCGCGGGTGGGTGGCAGCAGGCAGACCCGACCTTCCAGCTCCATGGTCATGCAGCCGGATTGGGCGAACAGCAGCTGATGGCGTTGATGTTGATGCAGGCCCGAGTCGTGCCAGCCGAGGGCGGAGGCAATGCCGATCACGCTGCCGGTCAGCTGGTCGGGCTCAAAAGGGTGATCGGGAAGAATAAAGGCCATATGTCCGATTTTTGATGTTTATAGTCCTGCTTATTGTAATCAGACAATCGGCATCTCTCTAGAATGGCGACCTCTTGTGAAGGAGGTTTGTCATGAACAACAAGTTGCCACCGCTCTGGTTGGTGGTGGGATTGATGATGTTTCCCCAAATTGTGGAGACCATCTACAGCCCGGTCCTGACCCACATCGCTACCCAGTTTCAGGTGAGCGAAGGGCAGGCATCCCAGACCCTGTCGGTCTATTTTCTGGCGTTTGCGGTGGGCGTGGTCTGCTGGGGGCGGCTCTGCGATCTGATCGGGCGGCGTCCCGCCATGCTGGCCGGTCTGCTCACCTATGGTGTCGGCACCCTTCTGGCGCTGCTGGCCAACCAGTTAGAAACCCTCCTGCTGGCCCGGGTCATCGCGGCTTTTGGCGCCGCGGTGGGCTCCGTGGTGACCCAGACCATGCTGCGCGACAGCTATCAGGGTAGCGATCTGGCGCGGGTCTTCTCGGTGATGGGCATTGCGCTCTCACTCAGCCCGGTGCTGGGGCTGCTCAGTGGTGGCCAGCTGGCGAGCGGGTTTGGCTATCTCGGGGTGTTCAGTGGTCTGCTGGTCCTGGCGGTAGGTTTGCTGCTGGTGACCTGCTGGCAGTTGCCGGAAACCCGTCCGGCCACCAGCCAGCGAGTCGCACTCTGGCCGCTGGCGTGCCGGATGATGAAGGATGGCGGACTCTGGCGCAGTGCCATGCTGGTCGCCCTGTTCAACACCATGCTGTTTGGCTACTACAGTCTGGCCCCGTTCCTGTTTGCCGGATTGGGATTGAGCACCGGCGAGTTTGGCTATTCGGGGATCTTGCTGGCGCTGGCGACTCTGCTCGGCAGCCTGCTCAACAAGTATCTGCTGGGGAGGGGGTGGCTGCCGTCCTCTCTGAGTAGACTGGCTTGCGCTCTGGCGCTGGTCGCCGGGCTGCTGGTCTGGGCGAGTCAGTCCAGCCTCTGGTTCCTGCTGCCCATGATGGGAATCGTGGTGGCCTTCGGACTGGCGATCCCCAACGTGCTGAGTCAGGCGCTGCTGGCCTATCGCGAGGTAGCGGGCAGTGCTGGTGCCCTGTTCGGGCTTGGCTACTACCTGCTGCTTAGTCTGGGGTTGGCGGTGGCGGCCGGATTGCAGGATCTCGGCCTGTTGCTCAGTGGCTGCGGCCTGCTGGCGCTGCTTTGCTGCGGGCGTCGTTCCACGTGAAACGTCAGTTGCCGATAAAGCGGTAGCCAATACCGGATTCGGTCTCGATAAGCGTTGGTTGCTGGGGGTTATCCCCCAGCTTTTTGCGCAGGCTGGCGATAACGATGCGCAGGTAGTGGGTGTCCTCCTTGTGGCTCGGCCCCCAGATGTCATTGAGCAGCTGGGTCTGCATCACCAGCTTGCCGGGGTGGCACACCAGCGCCTGCAACAGGGCGAACTCCTTGCGGGAGAGGGGGATCTCCTCCTCCTTCATGGTCACCTTGTGGCTGCTGATATCCAGCGTCAGGCCGCATTGGGGGAAGTGGCGCCGCTCGCCGCTGCTGACGCCAGCTCGTTGGCGCAAGAGCACGCGAATGCGAGCCATCATCTCGCCGATGCCGAACGGCTTGCTCATGTAGTCGTTGGCGCCGGCATCCAGCAGCCGCACCTTCTCCTGCTCCGAATCGCGGGCCGACAACACCAGCACCGGATTGGGGTGGTGTTCGCGAATGGCCAGCAACACCTGAATGCCATCGCCGTCAGGCAGACCGAGATCGAGGATCACCAGATCGGGGTTGAGGTGGCGATACTGCTCCAGCCCTTCATTGACCCCCACCGCCTCACTCACCTGATGCCCCTCGGCAATCAGGCTGATCCGCAGAAAGCGACGGATCGCCGCTTCATCATCTATGACCAGAATGTGCGCCATCGAACCTCCAGAGGCGAATGGTGGGAGGGGCTGAGTGACCCGATCTGGCGGTCAACCATCAGACCTCCGGTGAATTGAGGGCGAGCGGCAGGGAGATGCGCATGCAGGTGCCGTTGCCATTGGGGCCAGAGAAGGCCCAAATCTTGCCGCCGTGGGCCTCTATCATAGCGCGGGAAATGGCGAGGCCAAGCCCGGTGCCACGGCTGCCGCAATCGCCCACCGGTTGGGTGTAGAAGAGATTGAAGATCTTCTCCCGATCCGACTCGGCGATACCGACCCCGATATCGATGATATCGATGATAAGGTCGGGTTCGGCCACCATCACCTTGAACTCGATGGGGGTGCCTGCCGGCGAGTAGCGAGAGGCGTTGTCGAGGATGTTGACCAGCACCTGCTCAATCAGGGCGCCGTGCACATAGAGCTGGGGCACATGCTGATCGAAATGGACCAGCAGTTTGTGCTGGCGCCAGGAGGAGTCGAGCCGCTTGCGGGCGCTCTCCACCAGATCCGCCAGATCGACCCAGTCCCGTTTCAACTGGAAGTCGGGGGAGCCGATACGGGTCATATCCAGCAGATTCTGCACATAGCTGTGCAGGCGGCGCGCTTCCTCCTGCACCGAGTGGAGCAGTTCGTCACGGTCTTCGGCGGGGATCCGGTCACCATATTCCAGCAGGGTGCTGCCTGCCCCCATGATGGTGGCCAGCGGTGTTTTCAAATCGTGGGAGACCGAGGAGAGCAGAGCGGCACGCATCCGGTCGGTCTCCGCCTGTAGCTGGCTATCGGCCAGCCGCTCGTTGAGGTCGATCCGCGCCAGCGCGGCTCGAATGTCGGTGAGCAGCGCCTGCAGCTGGTGTTCGGCAGAGGAGGAGAGCGGATTGGCCAGCGTTATGCCGATCACCAGATCGTCGCTGAGATGGTGATACTGGGCCTCGGCAGCATTGAGGGTGGCGGTGTGGGCTCCGGCGCTCTGCTTCTGGGCCAGACACCAGTCGATGGCCGCCTTGTCGGTCTGGCCGGGCCTGTGCTTTTCGTTGCCGAGCCGATCGTTGAACTCCTTGTCGATCACCACGGTCGGCTGGCCTAGCGCCAGTGCAATGGCCTGGGCACCTTGTCTGAGCACCTCCTCCGGGCTACTGGCGGTCGCCAGCCCCTGACTGAGGGAGAGTAATGCATTGCCCAGCTGCTGGGTCTCGCGCAGGCCGATCAGCTGTTGCCGCTGGCGGGAGGCGAGCCGTCCCGCCGTCATGCCGACGATAAGCAGCACGAACAGGGTGAGCAGGTCGCTGTGGTTGGCGACGCTCAGGGAGAAGTAGGGGGCGGTGAAGAGCAGATTGTGGGCGATAAAGCCCAGCACCGCTGCCAGCGTGGCGGGTACCAGACTGGTGGTGAGGGCAGTCGCCAGCACCCCCAGCACGAAGATGAGCGGCAATGCTGCGGGCGGCAGCCAGTAGGAGAGCCCCCAGGCGGCGGCCGAGGTGATCCCCATGATCACCACTGCCAGCAGGCTGTGGTGTATATCCTTCGGCGTCGGGACGCGCATCCCCACTCTGTGTTTCTGTTTCTCGGTATCGACCAGGGTGATCTCCAGCCCCTGTGCCTGCTTGAGCAGGTGCTGCACCAGCGAGCGACGCCACGGCGCCTTGTGGGGTTTGCCAAGCAGCAGTTGGGAGACCTGCTGCTGCTCGGCAGTTTCCAGCAGGGTATTGGCGACAGCCGGACTGGAGAGGGTCAGCACCTTGGCACCGAGGTGGGAGGCGAGCGCCAGCGCCTGCTCCACATCGGCCGAGCGGCAGCCATTGCTGTCGACATGCACTACCAGCCAGGGAAGTTGGCGGCGCTGGGCAAAGCGGTGGCCGTAGCGCACCAGCGCCGAGCCGTGCAGGTCACCGAGGCAAACCATCAGCTTGCCCCGCAGCGGCAAGGTGCTCTTGCCTGCTGCCTGCCATTGCAGTTGCAGATCGCCCTCCACATGGCTGGCGGCAGTCTGCATCGCCAGCTCCCGCAATGCGGTGAGGTTGTTGAGGGAGAAGAAGGATTGCAACGCAGCCTTGGCCTGATGGGGCACATAGACCTTGCCCTCCTTGAGGCGGTCGAGCAGCTCCTTGGGGGGCAGGTCGATCAGCACCAGACTGTCGGCCTCCAGCAGCACCTGATCTGGCAGAGTCTCTTTCACCCTGACCCCGGTCAGCTGCCACACCAGATCGTTGAGACTCTCCAGATGCTGCACGTTGAGGGTGGTGTAGACGTCGATCCCGGCGTTGAGCAGCTCCTCTACATCCTGCCAACGCTTCTCGTGGCGGCTGCCGGGGGCGTTGCTGTGTGCCAGTTCGTCCACCACGGCGATGGCCGGTTTGCGGGCGAGCAGGCCGTCGAGATCCATCTCCTCCAGTCGCTGCTGGCGGTGCATGTGGATCTTGCGCGGCATGATGGCGAGCTTGTCGAGCAGAGCCAGGGTCTCCTGCCGGCCGTGGGTCTCCACCACGCCGATCAGGATGTCTACCCCCTCTTTGGCCTGTTCCCGCACCGCCTGCAACATGGCGTAGGTCTTGCCGACGCCGGGAGCGGCCCCGAGAAACACCTTCAGCTTGCCCTTGTGCTCCTGTTCCAGGCTCGCCAGCAGGGCGTCGGCCCTTACCTCATCACGCATCCCCATGCTCCTGCATCAGACTTGTCAGCAGGGCGTCAGCGCTTGCTACATCAGCCATTGTTATCCCTATCGAGCCAACCGCCCGTTGCGAAAATCGAGGTCATCACCAAACCGGAATGGGCACCATCAGGCGCCCTTTTGATGATCCAGTTGCAGATTCAGCTGGAGAATGTTGACCACCTGCGGGCCAAGGATACCAGCTTGTGTGGCCGACTTGACCTGCTCCGTCAGTTGGGCGGGATCCAGTCCACGTTCTTTGGCGACGCGGTCGACCTGAGCCAGCACCGCATCCAGCGGCAGGTGGGGATCGAGGCCGGAGGCGGAGCGGGTCAGCATGGCGGGGGAGCTGGTTCCCGGCTGTGCCTTGGCGGCCTGTTCGGCAAACGCTGCCCGCAGCGGCGAGCTCATCCCCAGATTGCTGGCACTGCCACCAATGGTATTGAAATCGCTGGCGGAGGGACGGGGATGGAAGTAGTCAGCCCGCTCGAATTTCTGCCCCAGCAGGGCGCTACCGATGAGTTGCTGCTTGCTGTCGGTCAGCTGGCTGCCGTTGGCCTGCCAGGGGAACAGCAGTTGGGCCAGCCCGGTGACCGCCAGCGGATAACCCACTCCCAGCAGCAGGGTCAGGGTCAATAGGGTTCTGATTGCTATCATGATTCTCTTGCTCCAAAAGGATGGCTGGGGATGCGGGTTCGCCCCGCATCCCGGTTATGTCGTTACACCAGACCCAGGCCGGTAATGACCAGATCAATCAGCTTGATGCCAATGAAAGGCACCAGCAGACCACCGACCCCGTAGATCAACAGGTTGCGGCGCAGCAGGCTGGCGGCCGATCCCTTCAGGTCGACACCGCGCAGGGCCAGCGGCACCAGCGCTACGATGATCAGGGCGTTGAAGATGATGGCCGACAGGATGGCGCTTTGCGGGCTGCCCAGCTGCATCAGGTTCAGTACCCCCAGTTGCGGGTAGGCGGCGATGAACAGAGCTGGCAGGATGGCAAAGTACTTGGCCACATCGTTGGCTATGGAGAAGGTGGTCAGGGCGCCACGGGTCACCAGCAGCTGTTTGCCGACCAGCACCACATCCAGCAGCTTGGTGGGGTTGGAGTCGAGATCCACCAGATTGCCCGCCTCCTTGGCAGCCTGGGTACCCTCGTTCATGGCCAGACCCACGTCAGCCTGCGCCAGTGCCGGTGCATCGTTGGCGCCGTCACCGCACATGGCGACCAGACGACCATCGGCCTGCTCCTGCCGGATATAGGCGAGCTTCTTCTCCGGCGTCGCTTCGGCGATGAAGTCATCCACCCCGGCTTCGGCGGCGATGGCGGCGGCGGTTTTCGGGTTGTCGCCGGTGATCATCACGGTACGGATCCCCATATGGCGCAGGATCTGGAAGCGAGCCTTGATACCTGGCTTGATGATGTCCTTGAGGTAGACCACCCCCAGCAGTTTCTCCTGAGTGCAGACCAGCAGCGGAGTCCCACCCTGACGGGCGATGCTGTCGACTGACTTGAGCACCGGCTCAGGCACCGCCTTGCGGTCGAGGCTGAGGTAGTTTAGTACCGCATCGACAGCCCCCTTGCGATATTGATGACCGTTGCGATCCAGTCCGCTCAGCCGGGTTTCGGCGCTGAAGGGGATCACCTTGTCGCTCTCCAGCTGACTCGGCTTGGCCATGCTCTTGCTGGCCAGAGTCAGGATGGATTTGCCCTCCGGGGTGTTGTCACCCAGCGAGGCCAGCATGGCCGCTTGTGCCAGCAGGGCGGGGTCGACACCCGGTGCCGGGATCAGCTCATCCGCCATCCGGTTACCGAAGGTGATGGTGCCGGTCTTGTCCAGCAGCAGGGTGCGCACATCACCGGCCGCTTCGACGGCACGGCCAGACTTGGCGATGACGTTCAGCTTCACCAGTCGATCCATACCGGCAATGCCGATGGCGGAGAGCAGGCCGCCGATGGTGGTCGGGATCAGGGTGATAAAGAGAGCGATCAGGTAGAGACGCGGTACCTGGGTGCCGTTGTAGTCGAGGAACCAGGGCAGGGTAGCCACCACCAGCAGGAAGATGAGGGTCAGCCCGACCAGCAGGGCGTCGAGCGCCATCTCGTTGGGGGTCTTCTGGCGCTTGGCCCCTTCCACCAGTGCGATCATCCGATCCAGCGTACTTTCGCCCGGATTGTTGCTGACGCGCACCCAGATCTCGTCGGAGACGACCGTCGTGTTGCCGGTCACGCCGCTGCGGTCGGTACCCGACTCGCGGATGACGGGGGCGGATTCGCCGGTGATGGCCGCCTCGTTGACCGAGGCGATGCCGGCGATTACTTCACCGTCGGCCGGGATCATCTCGCCGCTGCGTACCAGCACCAGGTCCCCCTTCATCAGGCTGGTGGCGGGTACCCACTCGCCCTGACCATCTTTGGCATTCGCCACCCGGCGGGCCTTGAGCTGGCTCATGCCCGCTTTCAGGCTGTCGGCTCGCGCCTTGCCGCGCCCCTCGGCCAGGGTTTCCGCGAAGTTGGCAAACCAGAGGGTCAGCCAGAGCCAGGCGGTCAGCTGCCAGGCCAGCGAGGGGGCGACGCCGGAGAAAGGCTGCCCCAGCAGGGACTCCACGGTCGCCATGACTGCGGCCAGCCAGAGGGTGAACAGGATGGGGCTGCCAAACAGTGCCTTGGGATTGAAGCGATAGAGGGCCTCAACCATTGCCTGGATGATCTGTGATTTCTGTTTTTTGCCCTTCACCAACATGGTGTCGGTGCTCATTGTAGTGGACTTGCTCATTGGAAAGCTCCCAGCATCAGATAGTTGGCCATTGGCATCCGGATGGTGATCGACAGGGTCAGGTTCATCAGAGTGCCCCTCCGATCAGACTCAGATGTTCGGCCACCGGGCCCAGTGCCAGCACCGGCAGGAAGGAGAGGCCACCTATCAGCAGGACGGTGATGATCAGCAAGGTAACGAACAACGGGCCGCTGATGGGGAAGTCCCCTTCGCTCGTCTCCTGACGGGGCGCACGGGCCAGCTGACCGGCGATGGCCAGAACCGGAATGATGTAGCCGAAGCGACCGAGCAGCATGGCCAGACCGATGGCGATGCACTGCCAGTTGTCACCGGCGGCAAAACCGGCGAAGGCGGAGCCGTTGTTGCCGGCAGCCGAGGCGTAGGCATAGATGAGGCGCGACAGACCGTGTGGGCCATCATGGCCGATGATGGTGCTGGCATCCGGCATCAGCAGGGTGACACCACCGATCACCAAAACCCCCACCGGCATGACCAGCATGCTGGCAACCACCCACTTCATCTCAGTGATGCCGAGGCGTTTGCCCAGATAGGTCGGGGTGCGACCCACCATCAGACCGCACAGGAACACGGTCAGCAGCACGAACAGCATCATGCCGTAGATACCGGAGCCGACCCCGCCGAAGATGACCTCACCCAGCAGCATGTTGATCATGCCCACCATGCCGCCGAGCGGAGTAAAGCTGTCGTGCATGGCGTTGACGGCACCGTTGGAGGCGGCAGTGGTCGCCACTTCCCAGATGCTGGAGAGCACAGGGCCGAAGCGGCTCTCCTTGCCTTCCCAGTTGCCAGCCATGTTGCTGGCGTCAGTGGTGAGGTGGGCGAGGGCGGGATCCGGTTTCAGCTCCTGGGAGAGGGAGACGAAGAGCCCCAGCACCAGCATGAGGGTCATGGCACCGAGAATGGCGCGGCTGTGGGCCATGTCTTTCACATAGCGGCCCAGAGTAAAGACCATGGCGGCGGCGATGGTGAGCAGAGCGACCATCTCCAGCCAGTTGGAGAGGGCTGTCGGGTTCTCGAACGGGTGGGCGGAGTTGATGCCGAAGAAGCCGCCGCCGTTGGAGCCCAGTTGCTTGATGGCGATCTGCGAGGCCGCCGGGCCGAGAGGCAGCAGCTGCTCCTGACCCTCCACACCGTGGAACGGCAGATAGGCGGAGAGGCTTTGCGGCACCCCTTGCCATACCAGCACCAGCGCCATGATCAGCGCGATGGGCAGCAGCACATAGAGGCAGAAACGCACCAGATCCTGCCAGAAATTGCCAAGGTTGATGGTCTGCTGACGGGCGATACCGCGGAACAGAGCAATGGCGACGGCGGCGCCCGTCCCTGCGGAGACGAAGTTCTGGGTGGTCAGCCCCACCATCTGGCTGAAGTAGGAGAGGCTGGCCTCACCGGAATAGGCTTGCCAGTTGGTGTTGGTCATAAAGCTGACCGCGGTGTTGAATGCCAGTTGCCAACTCAGACCCGGCAGTTGTTGCGGGTTGAGGGGCAGCAACCCCTGCGCCATCAGGATCAGGAACAGCAGACCGAAACCGGCGCCGTTGAAGGCCAGCAGGCTGAGGGCGTAGGACTTCCAGTCCTGCTCCCGTCCATCGGTGCCACAGCAAGCCAGCGTGGCGCGCTCGACCGGTGCCAGCCAGCGGATTTTGCCTTCAAATACCCGGTAGATGTAGTTGCCCAGCAGCGGTGCCGGCAGCAGAACCAGCAGCACGAAGGCCACCGGATAGATTATTTCTTGCCACATGTTCTAGTTCCTCACTCGTGACTGCGCGTGAGTGCGCGCATCAGATAGGCCATCAAGGCGAGGACGAGCAGCAGATATAGCCAATTCATATCGACTCCATTGAGATAATTAGCTGCGAGAGCCGATGTAAGACCATATCGACTCTGTTGGTGTCATTGACGCTGAAAAGGGTATGTAAAACAGGCGTAAAGGCGCCATAAAGCGCCATGTGGCAGGCGTAAAATCGGCGTAAAGAACGGCGGATTTGCGAGAGAAATAGCGAGGAGGGATCAAAAAACCCGGCCTGAGCCGGGTTTGGGAGAAGGGGTTAGATGGTTGTCGAAGCCGGCTCCTCGTGACAGGCCAACTTCAAACGTACCTATCGCATTGTCACGAACTCTTCAGCGCTGGTGGGATGAGGCATGGGAACGCAGTTGTTGAAGTTGGCTTGATAATGACAGGCCAACTTCATCTGCCCTTAACGCATAGTGACGAACTCTTCTGCACTGGTCGGATGGATAGCCACGCAGTTGTCGAAATCTGCCTTGGTGGCGCCCATCTTCATGGCGACGCCGAAACCTTGCAGGATCTCGTCCATCGCAAAGCCGATACCATGCAGACCGACCACCTTCTCTTCCGGGCCGGCACAGACCAGCTTCATCCGGGTGGGCTGGCGATGCTGGGTCAGCGCAGAGTACATGGCGGTGAACTGGCTGCGGTAGACCTTCACCTGGTCCTCGCCGTATTGGGCGATGGCTTCAGGTTCGGTCAGGCCTATGGTGCCGATGGGCGGGTGGCTGAACACCACGGTCGGCACCAGATCGTAGTTGAGGTGCTCGTTCGGCTTGTTGTTGAACAGCCGCTCGGAGAGGCGACGGCCCGCAGCGACGGCCACCGGGGTGAGCTGGATGCGACCCGTGTTGTCACCCACTGCATAGATGTTGGCGACGGCGGTGTTCTGGAACTTGTCGGTCGGGATAAAGCCCTTCTCGTCCAGCGCGATGCCTGCGGCAGCCAGATTGAGGTTGTCGGTAGCCGGTACCCGGCCGATGGCCCAGATCAGGCAGTCAACGGTGAGGTGGCGACCATCTTCCAGTTGCAGGGTCAGGCTGTTGTCAGCGTTTTTGAGCACGGCTTTGGGAATGGCGTGGGTGTGCAGCTTGGGCCCTTCCTGCGCCATGATTTCGACCAGTGTCTCGTGGATCATGGGGTCGAAGTTGCGCAGCGGCGCGTGCTTGCGCACCACCAGATGGGTCTCTGAGCCGAGCGCGTGCATCACCCCGGCGATCTCGACTGCGATGTAGCCAGCACCCACCACGGCAACCCGCTTGGGTTGGCTTTGCAGATCGAAGAAACCGTCGGAGTCGATACCCAGCTCGGCTCCCGGGATCGCCGGAATTTCCGGGCGGCCACCGGTAGCGATCAGGATGTGATCTGCGGTGTAGTGCTCGCCATTGACCTCGATGGTGTTGCTGCTGACGAAGCGGGCGAAGCCCTTGATGACGGTGATCTGGTTCTTGCCCAGCACGTTCTGATAGGACTGGTGAATGCGGCCGATGTAGGCCTGGCGGGACTCGACCAGCTTGGCCCAGTTGAAGTGGTTGAGGGTGGTGTCAAAGCCGTAGTCGGCGCCATATTTCAGGGCATCGGCAATCTGGCCTGCATACCACATGGCCTTCTTCGGTACGCAGCCTACGTTGACGCAGGTTCCACCCAACTCTTTGGCTTCAATCAGGGCAACTTTCTTACCGTACATGGCAGCCCGGTTGGCAGAGGCGATACCGCCGCTGCCGCCGCCGATGGCGATATAGTCAAAATGCTGTGCCATTGCGAGGTTCTCCGCTCATTAAGAATGCAATCACAGCATGATGGGGATAAAGCGGCTGGCTCACAAGAGCCAGCGCTCAGTTATGTTGGATCGGCAGGCGAATATGGAACTGGGCGCCCTGGCCCGGTTCGCTGGCACAGCTGATACGGCCTTTCAGCAGTTGCACCACCAGGTTGTAGATGATGTGGGTGCCCAGACCGCTGCCGCCCTGACCCCGCTTGGAGGTGACGAAGGGATCGAAGATTCGCGGCAATATTTCGGGCGGGATGCCGCGGCCATTGTCCGAATAGTCGATAAACAGCTCCTCTCCCTGCTGTTCCACCTTGATGGTGATCTTCTTCGGTTTATCCCAGCTGTCGAACCCGTGGTTGATGGAGTTGAGGATCAGGTTCGAGTAGATCTGGGTAAAACTGCCCGGGAAGGAGAAGATCGACAGCTTGGGATCGCACTGGATATCCACTTCGCACTGGCTCTTCTTCAGTTTGTGGCCAAGCGAGACCACTACCTGATGGAGATTGTCGGCGAGGCTGAAGTTGTAGCGCGCTTCCGATGACTGGTCGACAGCCACCTGCTTGAAGCTGGCAATCAGCTCAGAGGCGCGCCGCAGGTTGCTCTGCAGTAGCTGCATCGATTCGTCGAGGTTGACGGTAAACTCGTTGAGATAGGAGCGCGACAGCTGCTTGGAGTCGATATGGGACTTGAAGTCGGCGACCCGCTCCTGCAGGTAGGAGGAGGCGGTCACGCTGATGCCGATCGGAGTGTTGATCTCGTGTGCCACCCCGGCCACCAGCGAGCCGAGGGAGGCCATCTTCTCGGACTCCACCAGGGTCTGCTGGGCCTGTTTCAGGTCGTCGTACGCCTTGCCGAGCTGGTTGTTGGCTTCGCTCAGGCTGCGGGTACGCTCCACCACCTTGCCTTCCAGCTGTTCGTTGAGCTGGATAATCTCCCGCTCGACCTTTTTCAGCTGGGTGATGTCGTAGCCGAAGCCGATCTGGTACTTGAGGTTGGGACCATCGTAGAAGGGTACGAAGGTCCATTGCAGTACCAGCTCATGAGCCTGCTGGTCATGCATGATGACCTCTTTGTCTGACAGTGAACCTTCCGCCGCCAGAATATCGTTCAGCTCTTCCCGCTGCGCCGGGCTGACAAAGAGATCCAGCCAGTTGTGCTGCAACAGCTCCTGCTGGTGGTAGCCGGTCAGCAGTATGGCTGCCGGGTTGATGCTGGCGATGGTCAAATCCGGCTCCATGCAGCAGATGACCATGTTGGCGGAGTTGATCAGGGTGGCAGAGAAGTCCCGCTCCTTTTGCAGTTGTTCGACCGCCTGATGGCGGGCAACCAGCTCGTCACGTAGCCGGGTGCGCATCTGGTTGAGGGTGGAGACCAAGGTATCCAGCTCATCGGGTTTCTTGCGTGGCTGCGGGCGGCCTTCCAGCTCCAGCGCCATGTCGAGCCGGTCGAGGTTGAACTTCTGGGCGTAGTTGGCGATGCGGTTGATGTGCCTGACCACCAGATAGTAAATGATGATCAGGATGCAAAATGAGACCACCAGGGTCTTGATGGTCTGGCTGACCATGATCAGCACCGATTTTTCGATGAGGCGCTGGTAGATCTGCTCGAGAGAGGCGGCAACGAACAGCTTGCCGACAATTTCACCCTGATAGGTGAGGTTGAATTCGCGGGAGATATCATAGCTTTCCCGCTCGACCCCCTGGGTCAGCAGCGGGACTTCGGAGTTGCCGAGCATTTCCTTGACCATCACGAACTGCATGTTGGGCAGGTTCATGATCCCTTCAATTTGCACTTTGACCTGCTCTTCATCCAGGTTCCACAAGCTGGCGGCGATGGGTTGCAGGAACGAGGCCTCGATCTGGCCGATGCTGTCTTCGATGACGGCAACATCCTTGCGGTAATCCCAGGCGAGTTGCAGCGCCGTAATGATCATCGCCAATACGGTACTGCAGACCAGAATGTAGGAGAGCAGGCGATATGAGAGTCCGTTGCGGCCTACGGCCCTGGCGGTCTTGGAGAAGAGTCCTGACATGGCGTCCTTGCGGTCTGGATGTGGTGTTTTTTAGTTTAACTGCTTCATGCACTTATGTCGTCTTTCCTGCGAAGCATAAAAAAGGCCCCGATACGGGGCCTTTGCATGTGATTGATGATTAATGTCCGCCGTTTGCTTTGGGCGGAATGGTTTCATCGAATACCGGCAAGGGTTTGTGCTCGGAAGCCAGATAGGTGTAGATCACCGGCAGCACGAACAGGGTGAACAGGGTACCGATGGCAAGACCGGCCACGATGACGATACCGATACTGAAACGCTGTGCCGCACCGGCGCCTGCGGCGTAGAGCAGCGGGATCAGACCGGCAATCATGGCGGCAGTGGTCATCAGGATCGGACGCAGACGCACCTTGGCGGCCTGCATCACGGCTTCCATTCGGTTCATGCCGCGCAGCAGCTGCTCTTCCTTCGCTACTTCACAGATCAGGATACCGTGCTTGGTAATCAGACCCACCAGGGTGATGAGGCCCACCTGGGAGTAGATGTTCATGGTCGCCATACCCCATGCCAGGGCAATCAAGGCCCCGCTGATGGCGAGCGGTACAGAGACCATGATGACCAGCGGGTCACGCACCGACTCGAACTGGATTGCCAGCACCAGGAAGATGATGGCCAGTGCCAGCGCGAAGGTGGCATAGAGCGCATTGCCTTCGGTGACGAACTGACGGGCTTCACCCATGAAGTCGTAACGATAGCCTTGCGGCAGCTTCTCGTCGGCGGTGGTCTGGAACCAGTTGATCGCATCACCCATGGCCACGCCCGGAGCCGGAACGGCGCCTATGGTGGCAGAGTTCAGCTGGTTGAAGTGGGGCAGGGCGCGAGGCTCGCCAACCACTTCAATGCTGATCAGGCTGCCGAGCGGGATCGACTTGCCATCTGCGGCCCGCACGTAGTAGCCCTTGATGGACTCCGGATTGAGACGGTATTTGCGCTCGACCTGCGGGATCACCTCGTAGGAGCGGCCATCCAGGTCGATACGGTTGACGTAACCGTCCGCCATCATGGTGCCCATGGTGATTCCGATATCCTGCATGGTGATGCCGTAGGCACCTGCCTTGTCCTTGTCGATGCGGATCTTCATGGTGGCGGAGTCGTAGTTCAGATCGAGATCTGAATAGACGAACTGACCGTTACTCTGCGCCGCTGCCAGAATTTCCCCGGCCACCAGGAACAGGCTTTCGAAGCTGTTGGGGGTGGTGATGACGAACTGGATCGGCAGACCACTCGATGCACCCGGCAGTTCCGGGAACTGGAAGGTGGTGATGGCCATACCCGGGATGTCTTTCACCAGATTGGCGACCCGGTCCAGCACCTCTTTCTGGCTCGCTTCACGCTGGCTCCAGGGCACCATGGAGGCGATACCGAACGCCTGGTTGGCATTGAACACCCCGGAGAAGACCTGGGAGAAGGCGATCTCGGGCTGGTCGTCCAGGATCTTGTTCACATCCGCCATGGTGTTTTCGATGTAATCCAGGTTGGCGTTGGATGGTGCGGTACCCAGCACGGCCATTACCCCCTTGTCCTCTGACGGTGCCAGTTCGCTCGGGATGAACTTGAACAGCAGCGGCAGGCTGGCGAAGACGATGACGGCGAACACCACGATGACGGGGCGCTTTTTCATCACGGCGTGCAGCATGCTGTCGTAGCGATCGGTCATCCGCTCCAGCAGGTGATGGACTGTGCTCTCGAACTTGCCTGGCTGCTCGTTGGCCTTGAGCATCTTGGAACACATCATCGGTGACAGAGTCAGGGCGATGATGCCCGAGACGAACACGGCGCCAGCCAGCGTCAGGGCAAACTCCTTGAACAGGGAGCCGGTGATGCCCCCCATCAGGGCAATAGGCGCGTATACCGCCGCCAGGGTGACCGTCATGGCGATGACCGGCACCGCGATCTCGCGGGTACCGATAATGGCGGCCCGGAACGGTTCTTCCCCCTCCTTGATATGACGGTCGACGTTCTCCAGCACCACGATGGCGTCATCCACCACCAGACCGATCGCCAGCACCATCGCCAGCAGGGTCATCAGGTTTATCGAGAAGCCGAACATATCCATCATCATCACCACGCCGATAAGACTGAGCGGAATGGTGATGATCGGGATGATGACCGCGCGGAACGAACCGAGGAACAGGGTGATGACCACCAGAACGATGGCGGCTGCCTCCAGGATGGTCTTGATAACCTCGTGGATGGACTCGTTGATCGCCACGGTGGAGTCATACATCACGTTGAGACGCATGGTACTCGGCATATTGCGCTCAAGGCTCGGCAGCAACGCCAGCACATCGTGGGCGATGTTGATGGGGTTGGCTGTTGGCGCGGCGTTGACCGCCATGACCACCGCTTCGCGGCCATTGGCGCTGGCGCGATAGATGTCGTGGCTCTTCTCGAGGGTCACCTTGGCAATGTCGGAAAGGCGGATCACCTTGCCGTCACGGGTCGCAACGACCAGACGCTT
The DNA here is from genome assembly GCF_024436075.1 of Aeromonas sp. JL9. Lineage (NCBI taxonomy): Bacteria > Pseudomonadati > Pseudomonadota > Gammaproteobacteria > Aeromonadales > Aeromonadaceae > Aeromonas > Aeromonas sp. JL9. The sequence continues at coordinate 18,511 of NZ_JANFNV010000029.1, forward strand.
CAGCTCGTCGACATCCTTGACCTGGGTCTCGGCGTTGCCGTTGAACAGGGTGAAGTAACCGGTCGCCTGACCTGTCGCAGACTGATAGTTGTTGCTGTTGAGCACCGTCATCACGTCGCTGGCAGTCAGATTAAAGGCCGCCATCTTGGCCGGATCCAGCCATACCCGCAGGGCAAACTCGACACCGCCGTAGAGGTCAACCTTGGAGACCCCGCCCACGGTAAAGAGCTGCGGCTTGATAACCCGCTCCAGATAGTCGGTGATCTGGCTGGAGTTGAGCTCTGGGCTGGTAAAGCCGAGATAGAGCACCGCCGTGGTTGAACCGGTGGAGGAGGTGACCGACGGGTCTTCCGCCTCTTTCGGCAACTGGGAGCGCACCGAGTTCACCTTCGCCAGGATGTCGGACAGCGCGGCGTTGGGGTCGGTGTTGAGCTTCATGTACGCAGTGATGGTGGAGCTGCCCAGCTGGCTGGAGGAGGTCATGAAGTCGATGTTGTCGGCTTGCGCGACCGCCTGTTCCAGCGGCTGGGTGATGAACCCCTGGATCAGATCAGAACTGGCGCCATAGTAGCCAGTGCTGACGGTGATCACCGTGTTGGTCACCTCGGGGTATTCTCGTACCTGCATCTTGAAGATGGCCTGAAAGCCCAGCAAGGCGATCAGGAAGCTGAGCGAGATCGCCAGCACAGGCCGTTTTATAAATATGTCAGTAAATCGCATCGCAGATCTCCGCGCTTACAGCATCGGGGTTTGTGCCGGAACGGCCAGGGCATCGTTCTCGACCACATGCACCTTGGTGTCGTTGCTCAGGCGAACCTGACCCGACAGTACGATCTGGTCACCGGCCTGGATGCCGGAGAGCACATGCACATCGTTGCCACGGCGCTCACCCGCCTTGACCACAACCTGCTTGGCTCGCAGCACTTTCACCTTGTTACCCTCTTTGTCAGTCTCTTCGCCCTCTTTGAGCACGTAGACGTTCTGACCGTAAAGGGTGAAGGAGATAGCGGTTTGCGGGATCACAATCTGATCTTTCACCGTCGGCAGAATGATGCTGGCGCGGGCGAACATACCGGAACGGAGCTGACCGTCATTGTTCGGAATGTCTGCCTGTACCTGGATCAGGCCGCTCTGGAAGTTGACCGCAGGCTCGATGGCGGTGATATGACCATCAAACTGGGTTTGCGGATAGGCATCCACATTGATCTTGATGGTCTGGCCCAGCTTGATTTTGGAGATATCGGTCTGGGGCACGGTGAAGCGCAGGCGCATCACGCTAGTATCCTCCAGGCGCACGATATCGGTGCCCGGCTGCAGATACTGACCGAGGAACACATTGCGCAGGCCGACCACGCCGCTAAAGGGCGCACGGACTTCACGACGGGCAATGGTCGCCTTCAGACTCTCGATATCCGCTTCCAGCGAGCGATAGGCCGCTTCCGCCTCATCCAGCTGCTCTTTGGAGATGGAGCTGGTCTTGTAGAGGTTCTGGAAACGATCGAACTTGGCTTTTGCCGCCGGCAGCTTGGCCTGGGAGGCGCGCAGATTGGCCCGCTCCACGGTGGAGTCCAGGCTCAACAGCAGCTGGTCAGCCTTGACCGGTTTGCCCGACTCGAAGGTGATGGCATCAATGGTGCCTGCCAGTTCGGTGGAGAGGGTTACCCCCTGATTCGGTTCGATGAAGCCTATCGCTTCGATGGTCGGTACCCAATCTTGCGCCTTGGTCACCATGGCGGTGACGGGGAACTCGGGTTCCGGCCGGTTGGCCATGTATTGGGCAATCATCTTCTGTTTGAACAAATTGAAGCCGATGACGCTGCCAAACAAGGCGATCGCTATCAGCAACATAATGGCCATCCACTTTTTCATGAACAGGCTCCTGAGGTGAAAAGATTGGGGGATAAAATGGCATTCCAGCTGGCCCGGATCGCGGTTTCCAACTGCGATTCGGTCAGCGTGATGTTGTGCACCCTGCACTGCAGGGCCAGATGCATGACACTGTCCAGACTCAACACCTGGAGTGCCCGTATCGGTAAATCAATAAACAATCCTTGTTCAACGCCCTGTTCAAAAAATCGGTCCAGAGGCTCCCAGGCGGCCAGAATGACAGGATTGGTCTCCAATTCTGCTCCTAGCGGAGAGCTCTCGTACTGCAATTTGCACCGGATAGCGTTGGGTTCGTTAACAAAAATGGCATGAATATTGAGCCATAATTGGCGAAATTGTTGAAATGAAACTTTATCGATTGCTACATCGGCCATGACCATGGGCACACACTGCAAGATAGTGTGCTGGTGCAGTTGCCGGATCAGATCATCCTTGTCGCCGAAGTAACGATAGATGGTGCCGGTGGCAACATTGGCCTTCTTGGCGACTTCTGCAATCGACAGACCATGAAAACCCCGTTCACCCAGCACCTCATGGGCCGCGTTGAAGATGCTCTCTTTTTTATCCAGAATCATCAGTGTGACTTTCGATTGAATGAACGTTCATTCATTCTAGATGGGCATCAAATCAAGTCAAGGCAGCAAGGCGATTTGCGACTGTGATCTGCCCCTTTTCGGCTGTCAGCAGGGGGATAGTGGAAGAAAAGTGCGCAATGTGCTTGAAAAAGCAACGAACAGTGTTTCGGTGACAGAAAAGTGTAGACAAACCAGCAACCATCATTAATAATGCGCCCCGTTCGACAGCGTAGCGCCCGTAGCTCAGCTGGATAGAGCGCTGCCCTCCGGAGGCAGAGGTCACAGGTTCGAATCCTGTCGGGCGCACCATAAAAAGTGCGTCGGTTAAACGGGCGTTGTTGTGGAACGAAAACAGCTGTGGTGGCTGTAGCTCAGTTGGTAGAGTCCCGGATTGTGATTCCGGTTGTCGTGGGTTCGAGCCCCATCAGCCACCCCATTTTACAGCTTGTCAGGTACGCGAAGGTGGCGGAATTGGTAGACGCGCTAGCTTCAGGTGTTAGTGCCCCCCGGGTGTGAGGGTTCGAGTCCCTCTCTTCGCACCATACTTGCTGTATGACGAGGATGACCATCAGGTCGTCTTTGTTTTTTTGAAGTAAACTATTTTGAAAGAAATAGCCTCGGTGATTAGCGCAGTCCGGTAGCGCATCTGGTTTGGGACCAGAGGGTCAAAGGTTCGAATCCTTTATCACCGACCACATTTAGAAAAACCTCGCCTCGGCGGGGTTTTTTGCTTTCTGGCATCCGCCGCGCCAGCACTCTCCCCCCTGTTACGTCTGTTTACACTCTATTTGGGCAGCGCGCCCCGCCTTTCGGTTATGCTTCAGCCTCGAGTCACTGACAAGCGGATGTCATCGGCCCATTTCAGGCATTTTTCCATGAATAACAAAATTTCCTTTGCTTGCTCTCCCGCCCTGCTGGCTGCCTTGCTGCTGGGTGGCTGTACCATCAAGCCGCCATCCACCGATGTGATGATGGGTTCCATTGCTTCACAACCGCAGGAGGAGCGCTCTCTCTCCCCCTTGCTGACCAGCGGTGATTTTTGCGTTGCGGTGTCCCATCAGAAGGTGTTGGCACAACCTTGCAGCGGAAAAGACGATCAACTGTTCGAGTGGGATCTGGGTGAGTTGCGCCTGCAGGATCTCTGCCTGCAAGCCAAAAGCGACAGCGAGCTGATGCTGGCCCCCTGTGACGGTCAGGCGCAGTGGGAGTGGCAGAAAGACAGGCTGTTCAATAGCAAGGTTGCCCGCTGTCTCGATGTGGCCGGGCGACGCCATACCCCCGGCACGCCACTGCGGCTGGCCGAATGCTACGGTGGAGCGAACCAGAGCTTCAGTTGGCAGCGGCCCAATCCCTGGCTGGAGACCCTGAAAAAACAAAGCCTCACATGGTGAGGCTTTGCTGAATCGGATGGCGGGCTGAAGAGGATCAGGCTGCGCTGACGCTCTCCAGCTCGAACAGCTTTTCCAGATAGACGGCGACGCCATCTTCATCGGAGGTGAGGGTTTGCTCATACTCCGGCAGCGCCATTTTCAGGCGGTCATGGGCGTTGCCCATCACGATGCCGCGTCCCACCATGGTCAACATCTCGAAGTCGTTCATGCCATCGCCGAAGGCGATCGCCTCCGACATGTCGAACCCGTTCTGCTCCAGCACGGCGCGTACCGCATTGCCCTTGTGTACCCCGGCATGCATCACTTCGAGGCAGTCCGGCAATGAGAAGGTGACGTTGAGCTGATCGCCGTAGCGCTGGTTGAGGTGCGCCTCGATCTTCAGCAGTTTCTCGTGGTCACCGATGTAGAACACCTTGTTGATCTGCTCTTTCGGTTCCTGCTTCAGGTCATCGACCAGACGGTAGGTGAACCCTGACTCGTCGTGGAACTGCAGCAGCCAGGGCAGCTCCTCTTCCACCACCCAGTCATCACCCTGATAGACATTGAGGTGGATAGAGGGGTCGCGCTCCAGCGCAATCAGTTCGGCGGCGATCTCGGTCGGCAGCGGCTGGTTGAAAATCAGCTGATCCTGTTTGTCATGGACCACGGCGCCATTGGAGGTAATGAGGTAGATGTCCATCCCCAGCGCATCGCGGAAGCTGCGTACGTCAACGTGATGACGGCCGGTGGCGACCACGAATTTCACACCTTGTTCTACCAGGCGGTGCAGGGTATCCCGGGTACGGGGAGAGATCTGGTGCTGCTTGTTGAGCAGAGTGCCATCGAGATCGGATACAACTACCTTGAACATCATTACCTCGGCATCGATTGAAAACAGGGGCAGTTTACCTTAGCCCGCACTGTCACCCCATTTATTTAGGGTTACAAAAAATAGCCAGCTCAGAAGCGGGCGAAAAAGTCGACCATCGCGGTCAGGGCTGGCTGGCGCTTGTCATCGGATTCGATAAACAGCTCGTGCCAGGCCCCCTCGATGCGCAGTGGTTTGCCCCCTTCGCACTTGGCAATGGTGCAGAAGCGATCCTGTGCGGCATTGTCTACCACGCTGTCGTTGCCAGCCTGCAGCACCAGCAGCGGGGTTTTGATAGCGCCCGCATCGGCGATGGCGGCATCGGCACCGGTGATCCCCTGATAAATCCAGTGCGCGGTAGCGCCACCCAGCTTGATCTGCGGGTGCTGTTCGTAGATTTGGCGGAACGCCTGATAGCGGGGCTGGCTGTGAGTCAGCTCGTTATCGGCAAAGCCATGATCCTGATAGGGGCCCTGACCCGGCCCATAGGGTGGTTCGCCAAACCAGCCGCCGACCGTGCCTATAGTGGTGGCCAGTCCCTTGGCCAGCCATTTGGGCAGGCCGCCCAGATTGATGCCCAGCATGGGGGAGGAGAGCACGGCCGCCTTGATATCATCGGGCCAGCGTTCCAGATAGCGGGCCGAGATGGCGCAGCCCATGGAGTGGGCCAGCAGGAACAGCTTGGCAGGTTTGTCCGCCATGATGATATGGTCGTGAAACTGCTTGAGATCGACCACATAATCGTCGAACTGGTCGACATATCCCTTCTGTGGGTCATTTAGCATCCGGCCAGACATCCCCTGACCGCGATGGTCGATAAGGTAGAGGCTGTAGCCCTGACGCCAGAGATCCCACGCCAGCTCCTGATACTTGAGGTAGCTCTCGACCCGGCCATTGACGATCAGGATGGCGCGATCAACCTTGGCTTGCCGCAGCGCAGCATAGCGGATGGTCACCCCGTCCTTGCCCTTGAACTCTCCTTCCACCGCATGCTGGCGCCAGAAGTCGGGCAGGGTTTGCTGGTAGAGGCTGGGTACATCGGCTTCGCTGGTGAGCTGATAGGTATTGGTCACGGCAGGGGCTCCGGCAGAAAACAGGGTCAGGGCCAACAGGGAAAGAGAGAGGAATTTCATCAGGCACACTCCTGTTGCCAATGGTGATAAAGGGCAGCGATATCCTCCGAGCAAAGCAGCGCCATGCTGGCTTGCAAGCGAGGCAGGGGCCAGTCCCACCACTGCATCTCTTGCAGCATGAGGATCTGCTCATCGCTGAAGCGGCGGCGGATCGGTTGGGCCGGGTTGCCGCCGACTATGGTGTAAGGGGCCACGTCCTTGGTCACCACGGCGCGGGTGGCGATGACGGCGCCGTCACCTATGGTGATGCCGGGCATGATCATCGCTTCCGAGCCGATCCAGACATCGTTGCCAATCCGGGTGTCCCCCTTGCGCAGAAAGCCGCTGCGGGCCCCTTCGCCAAAGGTGTCGGGATTGAACGGGAAGGTGGAAACCCAATCCAGCCGGTGGCCCTGATTGCCCGCCAACATGAAGGTGGCGCCCGAGCCGATGGAGCAGAACTTGCCGATGATCAGCCGATCCACCTCGCCCCAGAGGCCGCTCTCCCAGGTTTCGCGGGTCGAGCCATCGCCGAGCAGGTAGCGGACGCAGTGATCCTCGAACGGCTTGCCGTGGTAATAGCCGGAGTAGTAGCTGTAGTCACCGGCCTCTATGTTCGGGTTGGTCAGGTGATCCCGGATGATTTGCGATTCCAGCCAGCTGCCAAAAGGGTTCTCCATCACTCCTCCTGTTGGTCGTCCTGCTCGCTCTGCTGGGCCCACCCTTTGCGGGTCAGCTGCATCCGTTGCCACCACTCTTCGTCTGCCAGAATTTCACCGGCCGGACCGAGCTGGGGGTAGGGCATCTCTTTCTCTTTGCAGAGCTGGGCATAGATAGGATAACCCCCCTCGAACAGGATGCTGTTTTGCTCTTCCAGCGTGAGCGGGCAGCCGCGCTGATAGCAACCGGCCAGCTCGCGCTGACGCTGGGCTTCGTAGAGGATGGCGGCAGCAGCCACCGAGACGTTGAGGGACTGCACCATGCCCACCATGGGGATGACGATATGGTGATCGGCCAGGGCCAGCGCCTCTTCACCGATGCCGTGCTTCTCCTGACCCACCAGAATGGCGGTCGGTTTGGTGTAGTCGATAGCGCGAAAATCGACGGAGCTGTCGGAGAGGTGGGTTGCCAGGATCTGCATGCCTGAAGCTTTCAGCTCGGCAACGGCTGTGCCGATATCCGGGTGCAGTTTTACATCCACCCAGTTCTGGCTGCCGCGGGCGGTGCCCTTGCGCTTGTGGATCCAGGTTTTGGGCCAGACGGCGTGTACCCGGTGGATGCCGATGGCATCGGCGGTACGCACGATGGCGGCCAGATTGTGAGGTTTGTGGACCTCTTCCATACAGACGGTCAAATCGAGCTGACGCTGGGCCAGCATATCGGTGATGCGCTTGAAGCGTTCGGGGGTCATGGCTTGTCTCTATAAAAGCAGCAGGCGGCTTGCGCCGCCTGTGTTCAGTTCTTCTGTCGGCTCACCTTGAGCACGTTGGGCATGACGCGGATCTTGCGCATGATGTTGGCCAGGTGGATGCGGCTCTTGGTGGTGATGAGCAGGCTGACCTGATAGACCCGGCCATCCTTCTCTTCGGTGCTGATGGCGTGAATATTGGCGCCGGTGGCGGCAATCACGTTGGCCAGCTCGGCCAGCGCACCCTGATGGTTGACGATCTCGATGCTGATGCCGGTGCGGAACTCCTGTTCCTGCTCCTTGTCCACTTCCCACTGCACCGGCAGGTACTTGTCCGGCTCCTTGCTGTAGCCCTTGATGTTGCGGCAGGCTTCCTGGTGGATCACCAGACCCTTGCCCGGGCTGATATGGGCGATGATGGCATCCCCCGGGATCGGACGGCAGCAGTTGGCGAAGGTGACCAGCATGCCATCGGCACCCTTGATCGGCATCTTCTTGCTGCTGGTTTTGGGTTGCTCTTCCGGCGGCAGTTCATCTCCCAGCATGCGGCGCGCCACCATGACGCTCATGGCGTTGCCGAGGCCCACATCGGCCAGCAGCCCCTGCAGGTTCTCATGCTTGGTATCGGCCAGCACCTGCTTGATGCGCGGCTCGGGGATGTCTTCGATATTCTTGGCGCCCAGCGCATGGTTGAGCAGGCGGCGACCCAGCACCACCGACTCTTCGGTGCGCAGGTTTTTGAGGAACTGGCGGATCTTGGAGCGTGCCTTGGTGGTCACCACAAAGTTGAGCCAGGCCGCGTTGGGGCGGGCGCCCGGCGCCGTGATGATCTCCACCGTCTGGCCCGAGTGCAGCGGGCTGCTGAGCGGGTAGGGGTGGCGGTCGACCCGTGAACCGACGCAGGCGTGGCCGATGTCGGTGTGCACCGTGTAGGCAAAATCCACCGGCGTGGCGCCAGCGGGCAGCTCCATGATGCGTCCTTCCGGCGTGAACACGTAGATCTCGTCTGGGAACAGGTCGGTCTTGACCCCTTCGATAAATTCAAACGAGCTGCCAGCGCTCTGCTGCAATTCCAGCAGGCTCTGCATCCAGCGCTGGGCGCGGATCTGGGCAGTGGTGCCCGAGCTGTCGCCATCCTGCTTGTAGGCCCAGTGGGCGGCAACCCCTTTGTCGGCCATCTGATCCATGAACTCGGTGCGAATTTGCACCTCCACCGGTACCCCGTGCGGCCCCACCAGCGAGGTATGCAGCGACTGGTAGCCGTTGGTCTTGGGGATGGCGATGTAATCCTTGAAGCGGCCGGGGCGCGGCTTGTAGAGGCTGTGCATCTGCCCCAGCACCCGGTAACAGGTATCTATGTCCTTCACCTTGACCCGAAAGGCGTAGATATCCATTACCTCATGAAATTGCAGCTCTTTTTTCTCCATCTTGTTGTAGATGGAGAAGAGGTTCTTCTCGCGGCCACTGACCTGATGCTCGATCCCTGCCTCTTTCAGGCGACCGCTAATTTCGCTCTGGATGGAGTCGATGATCTCGCGGCGATTGCCACGGGCGCGGCGCACCGATTCGCGCAACACGCGGGATCGCATCGGATAGAGCGCCTCGAAGCCCAGCTCTTCCAGCTCGTTCTTCATGGTGTGGATACCGAGGCGGTTGGCGATGGGGGCGAAGATTTCGAGGGTTTCCCGGGCGATGCGGCGGCGCTTGTCAGGGCGCAGCGAGCCTAGCGTGCGCATGTTGTGAGTGCGGTCGGCCAGCTTGATCAGAATGACCCGGATATCCTGGGTCATTGCCATCACCATCTTGCGGAAGTTCTCGGCCTGCGCCTCTTTGCGATCGCGAAATTTCAGCTTGTCGAGCTTGGAGACCCCGGCCACCAGTTCTGCAACCGCATTGCCAAACTGTTCGGCCAGATCGGCCTTGGTGACAGAGGTATCTTCGATGACGTCGTGCAGTACGGCGGCCATCAGGGTTTCATGATCGAGGCGCATGTCACCCAGGATCCGGGCAACGGCAACGGGGTGGGTGATATAGGGTTCGCCACTGGAACGCATCTGGCCCTGGTGGGCATCACGGGCCACCACATAGGCTTGCTTGAGCTTCTCAACCTGCTCTGGCGGCAGGTAGGAACTGGCTATTTCTTTAAGGTTTTCAAATAAATACAAGACAGTCCCCGCAGCGGTGAAACGGCAATTCGTGGAATTGAGGGTATAGCCCTGAGTTTGCGAGGTTTTCGAGCGGTTGTAAATGGGGATGAACAGTCGGCACCCGGGCGGGTGCCAACCGGAAGAATAACTTAACCGCGGCCTTCGGCGATGGCAGCAACGGCAGCCAGCTCGGCGGCTTCCTGCTCTTGCTGTTCGTAGCGGTCCTGGGTGTCCATCACTTGATTGTTCACCAGACCCAGCTCGATCTCACGCAGGGCGATCACAGTCGGCTTGTCGTTCTCTTCGTCGACCAGGGGATCTTTGCCTTGTACCGCGATTTGACGAGCGCGGCGCGCGGCGACCAGCACCAGGTCAAAACGGTTACCTACCTGTTTTACAGCATCTTCTACAGTAACGCGTGCCATGCAGGACTCCAGTGTTTGGGCTTTCTGTATTTAGAAAAGCAGTGTTTAAAAATGACGCAAAAGTTTACTTGTTTTTGGCTTACTCTGCCAGTAGCTGTTGCAGCAAGTTTTTTTGAGCCTGTTGCTGGTGACGCATCTCCAGCCGTTGGCACTCAATAATGGACCTGAGCTGGAACAGCGCCTGCTCGAAGTCTTCATTGATAATGACATAGTCATACTCGTCGTAGTGCACCATTTCGGCAATGGCTTTCGCCATCCGGCCGGCAATCACTTCGGCGCTGTCCTGACCGCGCCCAATCAGGCGGCGCTCCAGCTCTTCGCGGCTGGGGGGCAGGATGAAAATGGATTTGGTCGGCATCTGCTCGCGGATCTGGCGGGCACCTTGCCAGTCGATGTCGAGGAATACGTCGATCCCCTTGGCCAGACAGGCTTCGATGGTGGCGCGGGAGGTGCCGTAGTAGTTACCGAACACCTCGGCCCACTCCAGAAAATCACCGCGTTCGATCAGCGCCTTGAACTCTTCCACCTGTACGAAGTGGTAGTGGACGCCGTGCTCTTCGCCAGGACGGGTGGCGCGAGTGGTGTGGGAAACCGACAGCTGCATCTTGCCCGCAGCGTTATGTTGGGTCAGCAAGGCATTGAGCAGACTGGATTTACCCGCGCCGCTCGGAGAAGAGATGATATAGAGAGTGCCTTGTTGCGCCATATTATTACCTTTAATCGAAACAGCTGTTTTGGTTGTAGCAGAGACCGCCGTCTTGTGCCCGAAAGGGAGACAGCCAAACGCAAAACGCGGAAAATTCTTGAGTCAGGAGGATGTAAAGGCGGCGAATTTTATCAGAATGCGGCGAATAAAAAAACGGCCGGAATCATATTCCAGCCGATCAAAGTATTCGTAGCTTGCTGCGGGAGCGTAACCCACATCAGCCTGCATTGTGCCTTTGGCTGAGGGCAGAGGCTATCAGGTTATCCCTGCCTGATGGCTCGGAATTCCCGAGGTGCCCTGTCACTGCGGCAGCTGACGATCGGCGCAGAGCCGATCGAACGCGGCGATCACCTGCTCGCTGGTGATTTTTCGCATGGCCTCCGGGTCTTTGAGGCGGGTGCGCCAGCTCAATTCGGCCAGCGGTTTGCCGGTCTCCTGCTCGACCAGCTCCTGATAGACGCTGACCACGTAGTCGCGGCAGAGATATGGGCCGGTACGCGCCGGATTGTGGTGGGCATAGAGGCCGATCACCGGTGTGCCCACTATGGTGGCCATATGGGTTGGGCCGGTATCGGGGGCCAGCACCAGACTCGCCTCACCAATCAGTGCCAATAACTGCTTGAGGTTGGTCTGCCCCACCAGATCGACCGGCTTGCTCTGGCTGAGTTGCCGGATCTCGGCGGCCAGATCCCGCTCCAGCTTGGCCGGCCCGCCACAGAGATAGACCTGAAAGCCCTTGTTGGCGGCGTGATCCGCCAGTGCGGCATAGCCTGCGGCCGTCCAGTTCTTGAACGCCTTGCTGGCGGCGGCGCAGATCAGCAGGGTCGGTTTGCCGCCAATCTTCTCCCTTGCCCAAGCCTGATGCTCGGCGTTGATGGGCAGCTGCCAGTCCGGGGTCAGATTCTGGATGCCGAGCTCTTTGGCGAAAGCGAGGAAACCCTCCAGCACATGGGGGGAGGCAGGCGAAGGCACCTTGTGGTTGGTAAACAGCCATTGGCCGTCGTTGGCCCGTTCCCGATCAAACCCGAGTTTGACCTTGGCGCTGATGCCGAGGGTGGCAATGCTGGCCCGCATCGCTGCCTGCAGGTGGAGCAGGGCATCGAATTTGCGTCCCTTGAGGGTCTGCCAGAGATCGCGATAGCCGCGCCATCCCTTGCTCTTGTCGAAGGGGATCACCTCGACGCCGGGCAGATCGGCAAACAGGGTTGCCTCGATTTTGCCGGTGATCCAAGTGATGCGGGTCTGTGGCCACTCCCGCTGGATGACGCGCACCAGCGCCAGTGCGTGGCAGCAATCCCCGATGGCGGAGAGCCGCAGGATGCAGATGGAGGAAGGGGGCGTTTGAAATAGCGGCATGTTGTGGCGCACGGCTGGCAAAAAGGGTGGATGGCATTATGCAAACTCCCCTCTGGATTGTAAAATTGCGCACAATCATCAGCCAGGATAGGCCGGGCCCAGTGCCATGACCTGTTTCTGCACGTCGTTGATTAAAGGCCACTATTGCGGGCATGCCAGAGCGGCAGCCTCATCGCCAATTGAAAAATTGCGATCCATGACCCACCGAGCGGGATCTCCACGATGCGAGTACAGACCGAACACAACCAGATCTGCTGGTATGCCGAAGGGGCCTTTCGCGACCCCTCTCCCCAGTTATTCGATCCTGCCTGGTGGCAGAACAACCGTCAGGTGGTGGGAACCTCCATCGGGCGGGGGGTGACCTGGTTCGTCAAGGATGAGTCCCGCCATCTGGTGCTGCGCCACTACTATCGCGGCGGCATGGTGGGCAAGGTGGTGCGGGATCGCTTCTGGTTCGAAGGGGTCGAGTCGAGCCGTGCCATGGCCGAATACACCCTGCTGGCCAAGCTGTGCGAGCTGGGGCTGCCGGTGCCGCGTCCGTTTGGCGCCCGCATGGTCAAACAGGGCCCATTCTATCGTGCCGATATCCTGATCGAGCGAATTCGCGGTGCCAAGGATATGGTGGCGCTGCTCAAGCAGGGGCCGGTGGCGACCGAGGTGTGGCACAAGATAGGTCAGACAGTGCGTCAGCTGCACGATGCCGGGGTCTATCACGCCGATCTCAACAGCCACAACCTGCTGCTCGATAAAGAGGGCAAGGTGTGGGTGATCGATTTTGACAAGGGTGCGATCCGCTCCCCCGGCGAATGGCAGAAGGCCAATCTGGAACGCTTGCTCCGTTCATTCAATAAAGAGTCTCAACTGCATACCAGTTTCCACTTCGTACCGGAGAACTGGCAGACCTTGATGAACGGGTATCAGGGAAAAGCGCTCTGACCCTGTTGCTCGGCGTGAACGCCAATGTTACTTATTGAGCTGGTATTCAGATCCTGTTTCGAGGCGCCCCATGGAAATGCTCAAGACACCTTTGGTCGATGTGACTGCCCGGCTTGATCCGGGTCTGCTGTCTGATGCCATGGCGCTGCTGGAGGCGGGGATCTGGAGCTGGTCAGCCCAACATGGACTGCAGCGTGATCCCTCCTGCCTGCGCCTGTTGGGATTGGGAGAGTGCTGGCCGGATGATCTCGGTTGGTTGGATCGGGTTCATCCCGACGATGTTGCCCGGCTGGAAGATGCCCTGCTCGCCTGCCAGAGCGGGCGCAGCAGCGGTCTGCGCCTCGAATACCGCATTCTGCATCATCACGGTCACTACATCCGGCTGGAAGAGCGGATGCGTCGTGATGAGCGGGGTTATCTGCTGGGGGTAGTCCGTCACCTCGATCCCGCTGCCGTGCTGGTGGAGGAGCGACATGGCACCGATCCGCTGACCGGACTGGAGAGCCGTGGCCGTTTCGAGCAACTGCTTGAAGAGCGGCTGGCGACCGAGAGCGGCACTTTCAGTCTGCTGCAGTTTTCGGTCGATCACATGGCCAAAATCCAGCAATTGTTTGGCGAAGCGGCTTGCGACGCCATGCTGGCCAAGCTGGCGCGTATCGTACGCCACGAACTGCGGCGGGAAGATCCCTTTGCCCGCTGGGATGAGGACGGTTTTATCCTGATGCTCTCCCAGACCGAGCGGATGAGTGCGCTGGAGATCGCCGAGCGGCTGCGCCTCGAGATTGCCGATGCCAGCCTGCTGTCACAGCGGCCGGTCACCGTCAGCATTGGGCTGGTGCAGAGTCAGGCTGGCGAGCAGCTCGATCATCTGCTGGCCCGGCTGGCCAGCTGTCACAGTCAGGCCAGACGGGAGCACAACACCGTCGTCGGCTGAGTGAGGTCAGGGTTGGCCGCTTTTGTCACGCTGGCAGACCCAGAGCGAGGCCAGCATCAGCAGGCCGCCGATGGTCAGTCGGGTCAGATCAGTATCCTTGCCCCAGAGCAGCAGATTGACCAGCAAGCCGGCCGGAATGAGCGCATTGTTCATGATGGCCAGCACCCCGCTGGTGACCAGCGTCGCCCCCTTGTTCCAGAGGAAGTAGCCGAGGCCGGAGGCACCTACCCCCAGCCAGAGCAGAATGCCCCACTGCAACCCTGACGTTGGGTATTGTGGCTTGCCCAGCAGCCACCAGGCGGGCAATGCGATCATCAGCGCCCCCAGATAGAAGCAGCCGAACACCGCCAGTTGCGGTGGTTGCTCCGCCTCCCGCGCCAGCAGTACCTTGTAGCCCACCTGACCCAGCGCGAAACAGAGGTTGGCCCCCTGCACCACCAGAAATCCCAGCACATAGCTTTCGGTCAGGCCGTCGAAGCGGATGACGGCAGCCCCGAGCACCGCCAGCAGGGCACCCCACAGATAAACAGGCTTGAAGCGGCGCTCCAGCAGATCGTGGAGCAGGGTGACGTAGATGGGGGTGAAGATGGTAAAGACCAGCACTTCCGGCACTGTCAGCAGCAGGAAGGAGTGGTAGTAGAAGAGATACATGATGCCGAGCTGGATGGCGCCCAGCGCCATCAGCTTGGCCGCCAGATCGGGGCGCAGCCAGCGGCGGCGCAGGAAGGGCAGAAACACCAGACTGGCGAGGGCGATGCGGGTCAGCACCGAGAAGTAGGCATCCACCTGACCGGCGAGGTAGACCCCGATCAGGCTGAAGGAGAATGACCAGAGCAGGGTGACCCCTATCAAGTAGTTCATGTGTTTGATTTATCGTCAGTTGTCAATTTTAAGGGGGCTATGATGGCCGAGATGGAAGCGGCAATCCAGCGTTTATGGGGGCGATTGCCACAGGTCGGAGCATTTTCCTTTACCGCCAGCAATGGCGAGGGGTCGGCGACCGACTGGAATGGTCGGGGCGAGGGGCGTGTGCAGGTGACCGATCATCAGGGTGGCTGGCTGTTTAACGAGCAGGGCCGTTACATCACGCCTCATGGCAGGGAACTCGCCATGCACAACCGCTTCTGGTGGCAACGCAGCGAGCGGGGGATCCGCCTTTCTCACCTGCGTTATGAAGCGCCGGTTGAACTGTTCGAGCTGCTGCCGCAGGGGGATGGCCGCTGGCTGACCGCCGAACCCCATCTGTGCGGGGCGGATCACTACAGCGCCGAGTTGACCGAGATAGACGGCGGTTTTCTGCTGAGCTGGCAGATCACCGGGCCGCGCAAGAACGAGCGACTCAGCTATCGCTATCTGCTCTGACGCCGGCTGGCAGGCATAAAAAAACCGGCGCAGAGCGCCGGTAGCGGGGGACAAATCGGAGGTTTTTTAAAACAGTCCCAAAAACAGGAGAGATAGACTCTCGTCACACATTCAGAGATGGACTTCAGGCATTCAGGGCATAGCTCAGCATGGCTTGCAGCTTGCTATCGAAGAACCAGGGCAGCAGTACCATCAGCAGGCCCAGGATCCCGGCCAGCCGTTGGCGATACTGCCAGCCGGCAATCAGTACCAGACCACCGCATAGTGTGGTCAGGATGCCTGACATAGGGAGACCTCGCGCTGCATGCGACGCTGTTGCGCCCACTGGTTCATGGCGACCGAGCCGAGGATTAGGGCCAGAGCAACACCTGTGGTGGGGTGGATCTGCTCGCCGAGGAACAGGGCACCCAGCATCACGCCGAACAACGGCACCAGATAGTTGCTGAAGGAGGCGAACGTCGGGCCGGCCTTCTGGATCAGCGCCATGTAGAGGAAATAGACCAGACCGGTACAGAGGGTACCCAGCACGGTGATCGCGCTCAGAGCCTGGGTGCTCGGCAGGGTCAGGCTGCTGAGGTCAACCATGAAGGGGGCGACCAGCAGCAACTGGATTGCCGAGGAGATCAGGATATTGCGGGCGACCACGACCGGATGGTCCTTGGCGAAGCGCTTGATCATCAGCAGGCCGATGGCGAAGCAGCTGGCACCCAGCAGGATGGCCATGGCACCGAGCAGACCGGCGTTCATGCCCTGGGAGAGTTTCGGCCAGAACAGGGTGAGCACACCGGCAAAGCCGATGATCACGGAAAGCAGACCGGTCTTGGTGATTCTTTCACCAGAAATAAACAGCGGTGCAGCCAGAATGGTCACAAACGGGATACAACCCATGACCACGGCGGCGATGGCGCTATCCACATACTGTTGGCCCCAGGCGACCATGATGAAGGGGATGGTGGCATCCAGCAGGGCGATCAGCATATAGGTGCGCCACGGGGTGTGCTCACTCTTGAGCCGCATGAACAGGCAGAGCAGACCCAGGGTCAGGCTGCCGCACAGGGCACGACCGGCAGCCACCAGAATGGGTGGCAACTCGGCAACGGCCTGGTGCATGAAAATGAACTGGGAACCCCAGAGCAGGCCAATGGCCAGCAATAACAGATAGCTACGCATTTGAATCTCCGATGTATTAAGCCAGCGCATTCTAGGCAATCTGTTACTATGGTAAAAATGAATTGTTGGCATTTAACTATGGCTAATATCGATGGATAGCTCGCTCGCCCGTCTCGACCTCAACCTGCTCGCCGTATTCGACATGCTGATGCAGGAACGCAATGTCACCCGTGCCGCCGAACGGCTGCATCTCTCCCAATCCACCGTCAGTCACGCCTTGGGGCGGCTGCGGGTGGCGCTGGATGACCCGCTGTTCGTGATGAGTCGGCGCGAGATGATGCCGACCGAGCGAGCCAAGGCGCTAGCCGGTCCGGTGCGCCAGGCGCTGGCGATGCTGGAGCAGGGATTACGGCAGGCCAAAGGGTTTGATCCCGCCACAGCGCGGCGGATTTTCCGTATCGCCACCCCGGGCTCGGTGGAGCACGGACTGGTGCCGGTGCTGGTGGAGCGGCTCCATCGGCAGGCTCCTCACTGTCGGCTTGAGGTGTGCGAGCTGGCCGACAGCAACTACGAGCGGGAGTTGGAAAAGGGGGAGCTGGATCTGGTGATCGGTTTCGCCGGGGCGAATCACCTCTCACCCCGCTTGTGGCGGGAGGAGTGGTTCAACAACCCGCTGGTCTGCCTGTCGCCCCTTGGCAGCGAATTGCCCGATGTGCTGACTCCGGTCGAGTTGGTGAGCCGTCCCCACATCCACACCTCCAGCTGGGGTCACAGTCAGGCGATGGTGGAGCTCTGGCTGGCCCGCTTCGGGGTGGAGCGGGAGTTGGGCGTGCGGTTGCCGAGCTTTATGGCTGTGCCGCCGTTGATGGCGACCGGCCGCTATCTGGTGGTGGTGCCCGAGATGATCGGGCGCCACTTCTGCCGCTACTACCCGCTGCGGATGCACCAGCTCGACCCCGCCATCCCGATCGTCTACCTGATGGCGGGGCACCCGCTGACCGCCCACGACGAGGCGATCGGCTGGTTCAAGAGCCTGTTGCACCAGCTGGTGTTCGACCTCTATGGCGATGATGCGCTCGGTACTCCCGCTCAGCGGATGCTGGCGAAGTAGTCGAGCCCCATGGCGCTTTTCACCTCAGCCAAGACCTCATCTGTGATGATGCGAGCCTGCTCAGTGCCCTGATAGAGCAGTTCCAGCAGCATCTTCTTGTCGGCGATAGCCGCGGCCCGGCGCTCCCGCATCGGGGCGAGCAGGGTTTGCAGGCAGTCATTGAGCACCTGTTTGCAGCGCATGTCCCCCAGTCCGCCTTGTCGGTAGTGCGCCTTCATCTCGGCGACCAGCGCCTTGTCGGGGTGGAAAGCATCGAGATAGGCGAACACCGTATTTCCCTCCACCTGACCCGGATCGTTCACCTTGAGGTGGTTGGGGTCAGTATACATGGCGAACACCGCCTGTTTGACCTCTTCCGCCGACATGCCCAGTTCTATGGTGTTGCCGAGGGATTTGGACATCTTGGCCTTGCCGTCGATGCCGGGCAGGCGGCCGGTGTCGCTCAGGATCGGCTGGCACTCGGTCAGCACCTCTTTGCCTACCAGAGAGTTGAAGCGGCGGACGATCTCGTTGGTCTGCTCCAGCATCGGCAGCTGATCCTCCCCGACCGGCACATGGCTGGCGCGAAAGGCGGTGATGTCGGCTGCCTGACTCACCGGATAGACCAGAAAACCGGCTGGCAGCGTGCGTTCGAACCCTTTTTGCTGGATCTCTGCCTTGACGGTGGGGTTGCGCTCCAGCCGGGCGACGCTGACCAGATTGAGGTAGTAACAGGTGAGCTCGGCGAGGGCGGGCAGGGCGCTCTGCAGGCAAAAGGTGGTCTTGGCCGGGTCGAGACCGACCGCCAGATAGTCGGCCATTACCTCCAGTACGTTGTCGGTCACCTTGGCCGGGTTGTGGCCGTTGTCGGTCAACGCCTGCAAGTCGGCGATCATCACGAATTGACGGTAGTGGTGCTGGGCTTCGACGCGCTGGCGCAGGGAGCCGACATAGTGGCCGATGTGCAGTTTGCCGGTGGGACGATCGCCAGTCAGGATTACGGGGTTGTGCATGTCACTCTCTCCAGTTGGGTGAGCCGGGAGGCGACAAAGGGATAAAAACAGTTGACCGCCTCTCGGCGGTCACGGTGTTTTCTTTGGGAAATCTTGAATAGAAACGCGGTGCCGCCTGTTTAGGAGCAGCACCACCAGTAGTTGTGATTGAATGCGGTCATGTTCATAGCAAATCAAACTACGCCGGTTTCATTACTTCTGCAAGGGGACGACCAGCAGATCGCAGGGCACTGTATTCATCAGCTGACGGGCGCTCGAGGTGAGCAGGCTCCAGAAGCTCTGGCGATGGCCGCACACCAGCAGGTCGATCTCGTACTCCTTGACCGCCTGATTGACCCGCTCGCTCAGATCGCCGCAGATCACCAGCTTCTTCTCGATGGGGTAGTCCACCGAGGCCAGAAATGCCTCCAGCTTCTCTTTCGCTTCGGCGATCACCTGATCCTGCACGTTGTCGATGTCGATATCGATCATCTCGGTGTAGAGATCCTTGAGGTCCACATCGACATGGATAACCGACAGCTTGGCGCCGTTGGAGCGGGCTCTGTCGACTGCCTTGTCGATCACCTTGCGGTTGTCTTCAGAGAGGTCGATCGCGGCCAGAATATGCTTGTAATAGGTTGTTCCACTCATGGGGGTTCTCCTTACCGATCCTTCAGCCCACTATACCAATCTCTGCTGAAACTAAAATGGTGCCTCAGGCACAGTTTTGGGATTTAAATGAGTTTAATGACGTGTGACACAGGGTCAGCCACTCAGTTATTAACCACTATTTGCCTATAAATTAAACAAGAGTTTGACGCCGGTCACACCCCTCGGCTTGCCGATCAGGGGGGAGAGGCATAGGATGGGCCCGTGCTTCGCAATGAACACAAAACAACAAAAAGCATCTGAATACCGCTTTGGGGAGCCACGTGCTCCCTTTTGTTTTTCTGCCTCAATTCCCGCGGCTTTTCTGACTGATCGCGATCCGGCATCAAGTTAATCTCCTTCGATTTGGTTATGCTGTAGCCAGTTTCTTTGGAGGCCTTCCCATGATCATTCATCCCCAGATTCAAGGTTGTGTTGCCCGCAACTGTCACCCCATCGGCTGTCGCGCCGCCGTGCAGCAGCAGATCGAACGGATCAAGGCTGCTGGCCCGTTCAACGGCCCCAAGCGGGTGCTGGTGCTGGGTGCCTCCTCCGGGTTTGGACTGGCGTCGCGCATTGCACTCGCCTTTGGTGCCGGTGCCGACACCATCGGTATCTCCTTCGAGCGCGGCCCTTCCGACAAAGGGCTCGGCAGCGCCGGTTGGTACAACAACATCTGGTTTCGCAAGGAGGAAGAGCAGGAGGGGCGTATCGCCATCAACCTGATTGGCGATGCCTTCTCCGACGGCATGCGCCAGCAGGCCATCGACACTATCCGCCAGCAGCTGGGGCAGGTAGATCTGGTGATCTATTCGCTGGCGAGCGGCATCCGGGTGCTGCCAGATGGCACGCAGGTGCGTTCGGTGCTCAAGACCACCGGCCAGCCGTTCAGCGGTTGGGGATTGGATCTGGAACGCGATACCTTGGTGCAGCAGTCGCTGGCACCTGCCACGCCGGAGGAGATCCGCGATACCGTCACCGTGATGGGGGGCGAGGATTGGCAGCTCTGGATGCAGGCGTTGCAGCAGGCCGGTTGTCTGGCCCCCGGCGCGCAGACCGTCGCCTACTCCTACATCGGCCCCGAATCCACCTATCCCCTCTATCGGGATGGCACCATCGGTTATGCCAAGGAGCATCTGCACGCCACCGCCGAGACCATCAACCTGCAACTGGCCGAGATTGGCGGCCACGCCTGGGTATCGGTCTGCAAGGCGCTGGTGACCAAGGCGAGCGCCTATATTCCGGTGCTGCCGGTTTATCTCGGCTTGCTGATGGGGGTGATGAAGGAGCGCGGCGTCCATGAGGGCTGCATCGAGCAGATGCAGCGACTGTTTGCCGCCAAGATGTACGGGTCCAATGGGGTGGTGGCCGATGGCAACCGGCTGATCCGGATGGATGACCACGAGCTCGACCCGGCCATTCAGGCTGCCGTTTCGGCGCTCTGGCCCAAGGTGACGCCGGACAATTTCCACGGACTGGGGGATTTTGCCGGGCTGCGGCAGGATTTTATGCAGCTCAACGGCTTCGAGCTGCCGGGCGTTGATTATGCTGCGCCGGTGGATGTCGCCTCCCTTGGCGAGCTGACCCCCTGAGCTGAAAGAAACGGGATCTCCCTCTCGTTGGCGGGTTGATTCGCGGCGGGAGTGTGGCGACAATCGATACCAAATCACTGAGGAGAAACAAGATGCTGGCCCAAGCCATGATCGAGAAGTTGAACGAGCAGATTAACCTGGAGTTCTACTCCTCCAATCTCTATCTGCAGATGAGCGCCTGGTGCGAAGACAAGGGCTTTGAAGGGGCGGCGACCTTCCTGCGCCAGCACGCAGTCGAGGAGCGCCAGCACATGGAGCGTCTGTTCACCTATGTGAGCGAGACCGGTGCCATGCCAAAACTGGGTGCCATCGATGCCCCTCCCCACGAGTTCAAGTCGCTGGGCGACGTGTTCCGTACCACCCTGGAGCACGAGTATCACATCACCAAGTGCATCAATGGTCTGGCTCACGTAGCCTTCACTACCCAGGACTACTCCACCTTCAATTTCCTGCAGTGGTATGTGGCCGAGCAGCATGAAGAGGAGAAGCTGTTCAAGAGCATCGTCGACCGTCTGGGTCTGGTGGGTGAAGATGGCAAAGGCCTCTACTTCATCGACAAGGAGCTGGCCGAACTGGCCAAGGGCGCCCCTGCCAGCATCATGGACAGCAACGCCTGATAGTCGTGGACACTTAGTGTTCAGCCAGTACAATAACGGCCCTTTTAAGGGCCGTTATTTATTCTGGTGCGCAGTCACCGTTGTGATGTCAGCCAGAGGCAATCACGGTTCTGGCCAGGTGCCGTTTCTATTTTGATAAGTGAGTGATGATGAAGCAGGTCGATGTGGTGGTGATCGGGGCCGGTGCGGCCGGATTGATGTGTGCGGCGCAGGCGGGCTACCGTGGCCGCTCCGTGCTGGTGCTCGACAACGCCAAGAAGCCGGGCCGCAAGATCCTCATCAGTGGCGGCGGTCGCTGCAACTTCACCAACCATCAGGCTGGCGCTCACGCCTACCTGTCGGAGAATCCCCACTTCAGCAAGTCGGCGCTGGCCCGCTACACCCAGCAGGATTTCATCGATCTGGTGGATCGCCACGGGATCAACTATCACGAGCGCACCCTGGGGCAGCTGTTCTGTCTCGAGAGTGCCAAGGATATCGTCGATGTGCTGCTTACCGAGTGTGACTGGGCCGGGGTGACCCTGCAGTTCCAGACCGAGATCCTCACCGTCAGCAAACAGGATGAAGGCTTCGTGCTGACCACCAGCAAGGGTGAGATCGGCTGCCACTCGCTGGTGGTGGCGACCGGCGGTCTCTCCATGCCCAAGCTGGGCGCGACCCCGTATGGCTTCAAGCTGGCGGAGCAGTTCGGTCTCAAGGTGCTGCCGACCCGCGCCGGTCTGGTGCCCTTCACCCTCCATCAGGCGGAGAAAGAGGCCTTCGCCGATCTGGCGGGCATCAGCCTGCTGGTGGCGGTGACCGCCGAGGATGGCACCCGCTTCAAGGAGGCGATGCTGTTCACCCATCGCGGCCTCTCTGGCCCCGTCATCCTGCAGATCTCCTCCTACTGGCATGCGGGTGAGAAGATCCACATCAACCTGCTGCCGGAGCTGGATATTCCGGCCGCCCTGCGTGAGTGGGCGCAGGCACACCCGGCGCAGGAGCTGAAAACCGTGCTGGGGCGCGAGCTGCCCAAGCGTTTCGTCGACAAGCTGGTGGAGCTGGGCCAGCTGGTCAGCAAGCCGATGCGTCAGTACAACGAGCGTGAGCTGGAAGCGGTGGCCAATCTGCTGGGTGACTGGCAGATCCTGCCCAACGGCACCGAGGGGTATCGCACCGCCGAAGTGACCCTGGGCGGCGTCGATACCAACGAGCTCTCCTCCAAGACCATGGAGGCCCGCAAGGTGCCCGGCCTCTATTTCATCGGCGAAGTGGTGGACGTGACCGGCTGGCTTGGTGGCTACAACTTCCAGTGGGCCTGGTCCTCCGGCTGGGTGGCCGGTCAGTACTGTTGATGTCACAGGGGCTGGTTTATCCGGCCCCGATTTATTGGTCAGGGTTATGGTGATCGGTTGGGTTGCCGCAAGGGGGCGCAGATGCTTGAGAATCAGATGATGTTGTTGGCGGTGTTCGAGCGGGCAGCGCTGATGCTGATGACCCTCTTCTTCCTGACCCGCACCCGGCCGTTCCAGCGGCTGTTCCAGAAGCGGGATCACACCCCGGCAGAGCTGGTGCTGGTGGCCTCCATCTTCGGCCTGTTTGCGGTGTTCAGTACCTACACCGGCATTCCGGTGGAGGGGGCGCTGATCAATGTGCGGATCATTGCCATTATCTCCGGTGGCATCCTGTTCGGTCCCTGGGTCGGCATTCCGGCCGGGGTCATCTCCGGCCTGCATCGCTATCTCATCGACATGGATGGTCACACCTCCATCCCTTGCCTCATCGCCAGCATCATCGCCGGTCTGCTCGCCACCTGGCTGCACCTGCGCTGTCGCAAGTCGCGGCTCTGGCTCTACGGCATTCTGGCGGGGATGCTCTGCGAAGGGCTGACCATGCTGCTGATCTGGCTGCTGACCGAGCCCCACGAAGTCGGGGTGGAGATCGTTAACCATATCGCCTATCCGATGATCGCCGGGGCGCTCTGCATCGGCCTTATCATCAAGCTGGTGCAGGATCTGGATGACGAGAAGGAGCTGATTGCCGCCAAGCAGGCCAAGCTGGCGCTCGATATCGCCAACAAGACGCTGCCTTTCTTCCAGAACATCGATCGCCACTCCCTCAGTCAGGTGTGCGATGTGATCCGGCGCGACATCAGCGCCGATGCGGTGGCCATCACAGATACCCATGACGTGCTGGCTTATGTCGGGGTGGGTAAGGACTATTACGAGCTGGACGAGCACCACGCCATCAGCGGCATGACCCAGCAGGCGGTGCTGCTCGACCAGATCATCATCAACAACGATCTGCGCCAGTATCACCTCTCCGATTTCCACTCGGTCATCATTATTCCGCTGCGGGAAAACGGCTCGGTGAGCGGCACCCTCAAGATCTACTACCGCCGCACCCACAGCATCACCAGCTCCCTGCGGGAGATGGCGGTGGGCCTCTCCCAGCTCATCTCCACCCAGATGGAAGTGTCGCGCATCGAGCAGCTCAAGGAGATGACCCGCAAGGCGGAGTTCACCGCGCTGCAGAGCAAGATCAACCCGCACTTCCTGTTCAATGCCCTCAACGCCATCTCGTCGCTGATCCGCATCCGGCCCCAGCAGGCGCGCCAGCTCATTGCCAATCTGGCAGATTACCTGCGCTACAACCTCAACAAGGGTGACACCCTCATCGACATCAAGGAGGAGTTGCAGCAGGTACGCGACTACGTGGCCATCGAGCAGGCCCGCTTTGGCGACAAGTTGGAGGTGGTGTTCGATGTGGATGACGTGCATATCGAGGTGCCGAGCCTGCTGTTGCAGCCACTGGTGGAAAACGCCATCCTGCACGGCATCCAGCCCCGCAGTGCGCCGGGCCGGGTCACCATCGAGGTGAAACAGCTGGCGGGCGGCATCCGGGTCGCGGTGCGGGACACCGGCTACGGCATCAGTCAGGAGGTGATCGACGGGGTGGCCGCGGGGCGGGTGGAGAGCCGCAGCATCGGCCTGATGAACGTGCATCAGCGGGTCAAACTGCTCTATGGCGACGGCCTGCACCTCAAGCGGCTGGAACCGGGTACCGAAGTGAGTTTCTATCTGCCGGATCAGGAGTCGATGCCATGCTGAGTGCCATCATGGTTGAGGATAAGTGTGTGCCGCGAGAGGTGTTGTCATGCTGAAAGCGATCATAGTGGAAGATGAATATCTGGCTCGCGAGGAGCTCATCTATCTGGTGAATCAGCACAGCCAAATCGAGATAGTGGCGAGCTTCGAGGATGGCCTGGAGGCGTTCAAATATCTGCAGGATCACGAGGTGGACGTGGTGTTTCTGGATATCCAGATCCCCTCCATCGATGGCCTGCTGCTGGCCAAGAACCTGCACAAGTCGAGCCATCCGCCCCACATTGTCTTCGTCACCGCCTACAAGGAGTTTGCGGTGGAAGCGTTCGAGCTGGAGGCGTTCGACTACATCCTCAAGCCCTACAACGAGCCCCGCATCATCAATTTGCTGCAAAAGCTCGAGCATGCGGGCAAGTCGCAGCCAGCCACCACAGGGGAGGCGAGCGGCGAGGGGAGCAGCCCCCACAATCGCACCGTCAATCTGGTGAAGGGGGAGCGCATCATCGTCACCCCCTGCGAGCAGATCTACTACGCGGAAGCCGACGAGAAGCTCACCTATGTCTACACCCGCGATGATCGCTACGTGATGACCATGACCATCAGCGAGTTTGTCAGCCGCCTGCCTGCCGAGGGGTTCTTCCGTTGCCACCGCTCCTACTGCGTCAACATCAACAAGATCCGCGAAATAGTCCCCTGGTTTAACAGCACCTATCTCATCCGGCTCCATGATCTGCCGTTCGAGGTACCGGTCAGTCGCAGCAACATCAAGGCGTTCCGTCAGCTGATGCGGCTCTGATTGTCATTCATTCCCGCCGATCTGCATTTCATGCCTTAATCGATCGGCGCGAACTGCGTCTTGCCTATAGTGGCCTCAATTTCCTTAAGGCCATCGACCGAGACGCATCATGACCATCGATCTGAACCGCACCCGGTACCTGACACTGATCGGTACCATCATCACCCAGTTTGCACTGGGTTCTGTCTACACCTGGAGCCTGTTCAACGCCCAGCTCTCCGACAAGCTGGACGAGCCGGTGAGTCAGGTCGCTTTCGCTTTCGGCCTGCTCAGCCTGTCGCTGGCAGTCGCCTCCTCCATGGCGGGCAAGCTGCAGGAGCGGTTCGGGGTGCGTAACGTGACCCTGGGCGCTGGCGTGCTGCTCGGCATCGGCTTCTTCCTCACCGCCCATGCCAGCAATCTGGCGATGCTCTACCTCTGTGCGGGCATTCTGGTCGGTTTTGCCGACGGTACCGGCTACCTGATGACCCTCTCCAACTGCGTGAAGTGGTTCCCGGAGCGCAAGGGGCTCATCTCCGCCTGCTCCATCGGGGCCTATGGTCTCGGCAGTCTCGGTTTCAAATACATCAACCTGCTGCTGCTCTCCAGCTCCGGCCTTGAGACCACCTTCCAGCTGTGGGGCTTGATTGCGATGTCCATGGTGCTGGTGGGCGGCATGCTGATGAAGGATGCGCCCAAGCAGGCCGCCTCCGTGCAGCAGAGCGAGAGCCGTGACTTCACTCTGGCCGAGGCGATGCGCAAGCCGCAGTACTGGATGCTGGCGCTGATGTTCCTCACCGCCTGCATGAGCGGCCTCTACGTCATCGGCGTGGCCAAGGATATCGGCGAGAAGATGGTGGGTCTGCCTGCTGTGGTCGCCGCCAACGCCGTCGCCATCATCGCCATGGCCAACCTGGGTGGCCGTCTGGTGCTGGGCATTCTCTCTGACAAGATGTCCCGCATCCGGGTCATCACCATCGCCCAGTTGATTACCTTGGCGGGCATGGCGCTGCTGCTGTTCGTACCGCTCAATGCCAATCTGTTCTTCGTGGCGGTTGCCTGTGTGGCCTTCAGCTTCGGCGGCACCATCACCGTCTACCCCTCGCTGGTGAGCGACTTCTTCGGTCTCAACAACCTGACCAAGAACTACGGCGTTATCTATCTGGGCTTTGGTCTGGGCAGCATCATCGGCTCTATCGTGGCCTCCCTGTTTGGCGGCTTTATGGCGACCTTCCACCTGATCCTGGTGTTGCTGGTGGTGGCGCTGGTGCTCTCCCTCACTATCCGTCTGCCGGCTCCCGTGGCGCTGACCACCGAACGGGCCTGACAAGGCTCCCAGCCACAGCAAGCAAAAACAGAGACCCGGGCCATGACCGGGTCTTTGCATTTCCGATGGTCGATCAGCGCGGCGCTAGCCCCAGCAGCTGGCGGGCCTGACGGCAGGTCTCTTCCACCATTGGCCAGTCGTTACCGGTTACCGTGATGTGGCCCATCTTGCGGCCGGGGCGGGGTTCGCCCTTGCCGTAGAGGTGCAGATGCAGGCCGGGCAGCGCCAGCAGGGTGGCCCAGTCGGGGGTGCCGTGCTGCCAGAGATCCCCCAGCAGGTTGATTAACAGGGCGGGGCGCACGGCGATCTGCTCCGGCAGCGGCAGATCGCACAGGGCCCGCACCTGCAACTCGAACTGGCTGCATGCGGCGTTATCGAGGCTGGGGTGACCCGAGTTGTGGGGGCGGGGCGCCAGCTCGTTGACCAGCAATCGACCTTCCACCAGAAAGAACTCCACCGTCAGCACCCCGACGTAATCGAGGGCTGCGATGATGTGCTCGGCGATCCCTTTGGCCTCGCGCTCCAGCGCCGGCATATTGGCCGGGGAGCGGGTCTGATCGAGAATGCCGCCGCTGTGCCAGTTCTGCACCAGCGGCAGGGCGCTGATGGCGCCGCTCGGACTGCGCGCCAGAGTCAGGGCAAATTCCCCCTCCAGTGCCAGCCGTTTTTCCAGCACGCAGGGCACGCCACTGGCTGCCTGCGCCGTCGCCAGCTCATCCAGATTACTCACCTGCCACTGCCCCTTGCCGTCGTACCCTTCGCGGGCCGTCTTGAGAATGGCGGGCAAGAGTTCGCTGGCCTGTGCGGGGATGGGGTCCTCCGCCTGTAGCGCCAGATAGGGGGCGATCGGGATGTTGGCTCCGTGCAGAAAGGCTTTCTCCTCACGGCGATCCTGACAGATGCGCACCGCGCTGGCGCCCGGGCGTACCGGCTTTTGTTTTTCGAGCAGAGCCAGGGTGGCGGCGGGCACGTTCTCGAACTCGCAGCTGATGGCCTCGCAGCGGCTGGCCAGTTCGACCAGTGCACCAGTGTCGTCATAGGGGGCGACAATATGATGATCGGCGGCGGCACCGGCGATGCTGGCCGGGTCGGGATCAAGCACCACCACCTTATAGCCGAGCCGATGGGCGGCCATCACGAAGTAGCGGCCAAGCTGGCCGCCACCGAGCATGCCGAGGGTAGCGGGTGGCACAATCATGTCGGCTCCTCCAGTTGCAGCGCCAGCACCCGATCTCGCTCGTGGGTACGGAAGTCGTCGAGCTGCTGCCGGTAGCGGGGGGCGTCATCATCCCGGGCAACCGAGAGCAGGGAGACCGCAAACAGGGCTGCGTTGGCGGCCCCCGCCTCGCCGATGGCAAAGGTAGCGACCGGCACGCCTTTAGGCATCTGCACGATAGAGAGCAGGGAGTCCATCCCCTTGAGGTGGCGGGAGGGGATAGGCACCCCCAGCACCGGCAGGGTGGTCTTGGCGGCGACCATGCCTGGCAGGTGGGCGGCGCCACCGGCCCCGGCGATGATGGCGCGCAGGCCACGATCGCGGGCAGTGGCGGCATACTCTAACAGCAGATCCGGGGTGCGATGGGCCGAGACTACACGCGCTTCGTAGGGTACGCCGTGCTCCTTGAGGATGCGGGCGGCGGCTTGCAGCACGGGCCAGTCGGAGTCGGAGCCCATTACCAGGCCGATCAGCGGAGGGGTGTTCATGTGTATTGGTTCCTTGCTGTTAAACGTTTGCTTTCGGTAAACAAAAAGAGCCGGCAAGCCGGCTCAAAATTTCTCGGGTCGCACGATTTCGACCGGTTGCAGAAAGGCGATCATGGCGTAGTCGGGGTAGTAGCGACTCTGCAGGTGGGCCAGCAGCCGCTCCGCCTGCTCCCGGCTGCAGATGGCCTCCAGCCGGATGTTGCCGCTCTCGCTCCAGCTGGCGTTGCGCTCGCCATGATCCCCCCGGCCGCGGGCATCTGTGATGGTGTAGCCGCGCAGCCCCTCGCGGGTGAGGGTGCGCAGCAGGGTCGGCTCCAGATTGGCTTCCGTAATGACGGTCAGCAGGGTGCGGGTCTCGGTCTGCATGTGGCTACTCCGTGAAGTGGCGGGCCCAGCTGTGGTAGAGCGGGATCCCCAGCATGATGTTGAACGGGAAGGTGACCCCCAGCACGGCGCTGAGGGACAGCCCCGGGTTGGCCTGAGGCACGGCGATGCGCATGGTAGCCGGCACGGCAATATAGGAGGCGCTGGCCGCTAGGGTAGCCAGCAAGGTCAGGCCGCCGAGAGAGAGGCCCATCAGCTGGCCAGCCGCCAGCCCCAGTCCCGCCGAGGCGAGCGGCATCAACAGGGCGAAGCCGAGCAGGAACAGGCCGTGGCGGCGCAGATCCTGACACTGACGGGCGACGATCAGGCCCATCTCCAGCAGGAACAGCGCCAGCGCACCCTTGAACAGGTCGACAAACAGCGGTTTGAGTGGGGCAATTCCGTCCGGCCCGGCCAGATAGCCGATGGCCATACCGCCGAGAAGCAGGGTTACCCCTTTGCCGAGGAAGGTCTCGTGGGCCAGCATGCGCCAGCGGGTCTCGCGGCTGATGCCGCGGGCCAGCACTATGCCCACCAGAATGGCCGGGATCTCCATCACCGCGAGGAAGATGGAGAGCTGTGATTCAAAGCTGATGCCCCGCTCGGTGAGCCAGTTCACCCCGACCGCAAAGGTGGCGACGCTGACCGAACCATAGTGGGCGGCGGTGGCGGCGGCATCGACCCGGTTCATCTTGAGGCGTAGCACGGCAAAGCCGAGCAGGGTCTGCACCACGCCGAGCAGGATCACTAGCGCCAGTTGTGGCAGCAGAGGTTGCAGGGATTGCTGGGCCAGACCGACGCCGCCCTTGAGGCCGATGGCCAGCAGCAGAAAGAGGGAGAGGGTGTCGTAGAGGGCAGGAGGCAGTTTGAGCTCGGAGCGCACCAGACCGGCCAGCAGACCAAACAGAAAGAAGAGTACAACAACGTCCAGCATGATGGTTCGCAGGGCAGTTCAGATAATGGTTGCATGCTAGAGCCCGCAATGTTTCGATAAAATCAGATTTTCGCTGATGGTTGTTCGGTAAAAACTGATAGGGAACGGCATGCTCAACTACAAACAGCTCTACTACTTCTGGCATGTGGCACGCAGCGGCAGCGTGACGCAGGCCGCCGAACAGCTGCATCTCACGCCGCAGACCATCAGCGGTCAGGTGGCCGAGCTGGAGCAGTCCCTCGGAGTGGCGCTGTTCAACCGGGTGGGGCGGCGTCTGGTGCTGACTGCTGCGGGTCGGCAGGCGCAGGAGCAGGCGGGGGCCATTTTCTCGCTCGGTGCCGAGCTGGAGCACACCCTGCGCCACGCCAGTCAGGAGCTGACCATGCAGGTGGGGATCGCCGATTCGGTCCCCCGCACCTTGGCGTTCGAGCTGCTGGCCCCCGCCATGGCGCTGGCGACCCCGCTGCGGCTGGTGTGTCACGAGGAGCGGGCCGAGCAGCTGTTCAGCGAACTGGCCCGCCACAAGCTCGACATGGTGCTGATCGATCGCCCGCTTCCTCCCGACAGTGGTGTACGCGGCTACAACCACGAGCTGGGGCGCAGCCCGCTGGCGCTGTTTGCCAGCCCCGAGCTGGCGGCGCGGGCGCGGGATGGCTTTCCCGCCTCGCTGGAGGGGTTGCCGTTGCTGATCCCCGGAGAGAAATCGGCCACCCACGATCGGCTGCTGGAGTGGTATCGCCAGCAGCGCATTCATCCCCATCTGGTGGGACAGTTTGATGATTCCACCCTGATGAAGTCGTTCGGCAAGGCGGGGATGGGGATCTTCCCGGCACCGCTGGCAATGGCTGACGAGATTGGCCGTCTCTACGGAGTGGATCGGATTGAGACCCTCACCGACGTCACACTCTCTTACTATCTGGTCTCGGCAGGGCGCCATCTCTCCCATCCCGGTGTACAAGCGGTAATGGAGGGGGCCCAACAGCGGCTGGCGGTGCTGGCTGGCAAGAAATAGAAATCTGGATGGCTATACATCCAGCTTTGCTCTGCCTATAATCCTCCCGCTTTGGCGCATCATGCTTAATAGGGAATCCGGTGAGAATCCGGAGCTGGCGCGCAGCGGTAAGGGGGAACGAAGCGACATCAGGGCACTGCCGTCAGGCGGGAAGCCGTCGCCGTAGGCTATCAGCCCCCGAGCCCGAAGACCTGCCAGAGTTCGTATTTCGGGCCGAGAGAAACCGGCCACGAAGTAGATACTTACGCGAACTTAAGGATCTCTCATGTCGAAGAAATTTCTGGCGGCTGCCCTGTTGCCGACGACGGCGTTTGCCCAAACCACCATCCCCATCAATCCAACTCTGGTCATTACGGCCAACCGCGTGGAACAACCGGTCAGCTCGGTGCTGGCGCCCGTTGTGGTGATCGATCGTGCCGAGATCGAATCTCGTCAGGTTCAGAGTTTGCCCGAACTGCTGAAAACCCTGCCCGGTGTGCAGATAGCGACACTGGGAGGCCGGGGTCACATCAGCAGCCTGTTTATCCGTGGAACCAACTCCAACCACTCGCTGGTTTTGATGAATGGTCGTCCGATTGCCGCCATGGTGGCGGGTACGCCTGATCTCAGCCAAATCCCGCTCGGCAATATCGAACGCATCGAGTATATCCGTGGCCCACGCGCGGCTGTGTATGGTTCCGATGCCATTGGCGGCGTTATCAACCTCATCACCAAAACATCCGCCAAGAATGGCAGCGAGACACACCTGAAGGGCGGTGCTGGCAGCCATGGTTATGGCCAAGGCGAGCTCAGAACGGTTCAGTCATTGGGTCAAAAAACCGATATGAACATGCTGATCGGCTACGAGCGTACCGATGGTTTTGATGTCGTAGCGAATACCAAACAGCCGGATCGGGATGGTTTTGCCAGCCGTAATGGCCAAATTGGTTTGAACCACGCTTTTAATGATGCTTGGAGTGCGGACTTCAATGCTCAGGGCTATGACAATCTCACCGACACAGATGGCAGCACGGACCAGAGTCGGGTACAGGCTTTCCAATATGATGGTGGTCTCAAGTTCCAGGGTAAGGATCTGATCAGTCGACTTGAAGCCAGTTACGGTGAGAATAAGCTGAAGACTTGGCAGGAGGCTAAAGGAGAGGCTAGCGGTGAGCCTATTCATACAGGTTTAACCCGCTTTTCCTGGATTAACAGTTGGAGCGGCATCGAAGGGATGAATCTGACCGGTGGCGCAGATTGGCAGCGTGAACAGATGAAATCTGACTCTCGTGGGAGCGATTGGAGTTCGGGCTCTCCGGTAGTTAGCGGATTCCGCGCTCCTGACCGTGACAACACCGGTCTGTTTGCCGTGGGAAGCTACCGTTGGCAGGCGTTGCTGTGGGATCTGTCCGGTCGGACCGATGACAACCAGCAATATGGTCGTCACAACACCTGGTCTGCCGCCAGCGGGTTGGATATCGATGAGAACCACAATGTGCGGCTGAGTTATGGTACCGCCTTCAAGGCACCTACCTTTATCCAGCTCTATTACCCAGGTTCCGAGAACCCAGCACTCAAGCCGGAAGAGAGCAAGAACTTGGAGTTGGATTTTACCGGCCGTTATACCGGTTGGGATTGGTCGTTGAACTTATATCGCAACAAGATCCAGAACCTGATCGCCTGCCAGAGTGCGTCCTCCACCTGCAGACCGGATAACACGGATGCCGAGATCCACGGTGTAGAAGTGGCGCTGGGTCTGGAAACCGGACCACTGCGCCACGATCTGAGCTTTGATTACACCCGGGCTGAAGACAAAAACGAGGGGGATCAGCAACTGTTGCGTCGGGCCAAGCAGAAAGCCAGCTGGCTGACTCAGGTGCAGTTGGGACCGGTCGCTCTCTCGACCGAGCTGCTCTACGTCGGCAAACGGGATGACAAGAACTTCAACAGCTTTCCCGTCCAGCGAGTGGAGCTTGGCTCCTATACACTGCTCAATCTCGGTGCCAACTATGGCGTCACCCCCCAGTTCACTTTGGGGGGGCGTATAGACAACTTGTTCGATCGTGATTACGCCCCCGCTTATGGTTACGCATCGCCGGGTACCGAGTTCAAAGTAACTGCCGACTACCGCTTCTGATGCTTTATTCGGTTCATCTTTGAAAAACCGAGGCCCTGCCATTGGCAGGGCCTTTTCTATTGGCGGCAGGCGGGAGTATGATCGCCGCCTTGCACCAAAGGGGGAGGTCAAGTGGCCAATATTCTCGTGTTTGACTCCGGTATGGGTGGCCTGACCATCTACCGCGAGATCCGTCGCGTCTTGCCGGCACACAACTATTTCTACTGCTTCGACAATGCCAACTTCCCCTATGGTGAATTGAGCGAGCCTGCCCTGATTGCTGCCTGCACCCGCTTGGTGACCACCATGGTGGCCCGTCATCAGATCGATCTGGTGGTGATTGCCTGCAACACGGCCAGCACCATAGCGCTGCCGGCCTTGCGTGAGGCACTGGATATTCCCGTGGTGGGGGTGGTGCCAGCCATCAAGCCCGCCGCTGCACAGACTCGCAACGGTTGTATCGGTCTGCTGGCTACGCCAGGCACCGTCAGCCGCCACTATACCCACGAACTGATCGCCCAGTTTGCTCCCGGCAAGCGGGTGCTGCTCAAGGGCACCACCGAGCTGGTCATAGAAGCCGAACACAAGCTGGCGGGCCTACCGGTCAATATGGCGCTGCTGCGCGAGGTATTGGCCGACTGGCTGGAAGGGGAAGAGAAGCCGGATACGCTGGTGCTCGGTTGCACTCACTTCCCGCTACTCAATGAAGAGATTGGGCAACTGATGCCGCAATGCATGCTTATTGACTCGGGCAGTGCTGTTGCCAAACGGGTTGCCTGGTTGCTGAACAATGGCGGGCATGCCGCCGTGCAGCCTGTACATATAGAAGAGGTGATTGCCAGGGCTTACTGTACCCGGCTGGATGGGGAGGCCCAAAAACTGACAGCCCCCTTGCAAGCATGGGGGCTGTCATCACTGGAAGAGGTGAAGTACTGACGAGCCGTTAGGCGTCAGTTTCGCTACCTTCTCTTTCCTCTTTATCACGTTTGTCATTCGCTTCACGCACCTTGAGGGTGCGCTGCTGATACTCTTTGTCATTCAAAGCGGCAATCGCCTTGGCAGCATCGGCGGCGGGCATCTCCACGAAACCGAAACCTCTGCGCTTGCCGGTTGCCTTGTCCTTCATCAACCGCACGGAAATTACCTGGCCCTGTTCGGCAAACAATTCGCGCACTGCAATCTCATTGGCGCGATAGGGCAGGTTGCCTACATATAAGGTGCAAGTCTCCTGATTGGCGATCGACTCAGCGACATTAGCCGAGGTTCGCTTCAGGAACAGCGGTACCACGAAACCGCCGATGGCCAGACCTGCTGCAAAAATCACTTCCGCTTTCAAAGAGAACTGCAGGGCCTGGGCAACCAGGTAGCCAACCACTGCCAATACCAGAGCAAGGATTGCGGCCTGCATATATACGGGAAACTTGGATAAATTCATCTTAAAAGACCTTTTGTAAATGAAAGCAAAAAAGGTGCAACACTATATTCACCTCCATGGTAACCAGCTTTCCTGATTGGCGCTACCATGGACCACTCGGGAGAGGTTATCGGCTCCAGTATGGCATTCCCAAGGTCACTAAAGGCGACATAAATGACGCTAAAATGGGAGTGAAATAACCGGATTGTGGATAACGTTGTATATATACACTGAATAAGCTGTTTCTAATTGAATAATTTGAAATTTTCGTGATTTTCTTCAAAAAAAGTCTTGTCATCCCGGCGCGGCTCCCTATAATGCGCCCCTACCAGCACGGCGGAACACGCCAACCTGATGAGCCAGCTTCCTAGCGAAGTCGGCGCCGAAAGAAAAGCGAAAACAATCGCTTGACTTTCGAAGTGAGAGGCGTAATATGCGCCTCCTCAACGCGACAAGCGTGACGCTCTTTAACAATTTGAATCAAGCAATCTGTGTGGGCACTCACAGCATCGAACATCAAAAACAATTTTTGATTTTC